>DAONAB010000171.1:0-7193 GCA_035400805.1 Nitrospira sp.
CCGCATCCTGCTGAAAGTCAGCGGAGAAATGCTGGCCGGTGAGCAGGGCTATGGCATCCAACCCTCGATTCTCGAAGGGCTGGCGGAAGAAATTGCCGACGTCGTCGCGATGGACGTGGAAGTCGCCGTCGTGATCGGCGGCGGCAACATTTTCCGCGGCCTGGCCGCTAGTGCCCGCGGAATGGAGCGGGCATCTGCCGATTACATGGGCATGCTGGCCACCGTGCTGAATGCGCTCGCGCTTCAGAACGCGCTGGAAGGCAAGGGCGTCAGCACCCGTGTCCAATCGGCCATTGAGATGCGTCAGCTGGCCGAGGGCTACATTCGGCGGCGCGCCATCCGGCACCTGGAAAAGAAACGCGTGGTGATCTTTGCAGGAGGAACAGGGAACCCCTATTTCTCCACCGACACTGCCGCGTCGCTCAGAGCGATGGAAATCGGCGCGCAGGTCATCATGAAGGGCACCAAGGTCGACGGCATCTACGACAGCGATCCGGTCAAAAATCCGCAAGCCAAAAAATACGACGAGATTCCCTTCCTCTCGATTTTGACCCAGAATCTCAAAGTCATGGATTCGACCGCCATCAGCCTGTGTATGGACAACCGATTGCCGTTGATCGTCTTCAACTTGAAAGAAAAGGGCAACTTCAAACGTGTCGTCCAGGGTGATCCCATCGGAACCCTGGTCACCGTGGAAAATCGCTAAGGGAGAGCCTGATGTCGACGGCGCAGGAAGTCAAACAGCGTGTCACTGAAAAGATGGACCATGCGATCGAGCATTTGAAACGCGACCTGGCCGGAATCCGCACCGGTCGCGCCTCAGTGGCGCTCCTCGACGGCATCAAAGTCGACTATTACGGTACGCTGACGCCCTTGAAGCAGGTGGCCAACATCGCCACACCGGAAGCCCGCCTTATTACGATTCAGCCGTGGGAACAGAACCTGATCCGAGAAGTCGAAAAAGCGATTCAAATGTCCGACCTTGGGCTGACGCCGTCGAACGACGGCAAGATGATTCGCATTCCGCTGCCTCCGCTCACCGAAGAGCGCCGCAAGGATCTCATCAAGGTCTGTAAGAAACATGGCGAAGAGATGAAAGTGCAGATTCGTGGTTTTCGACGGGACGGCAATGAAGAGCTGAAGAAGCTGCAGAAAGATGCCAAGCTGACCGAAGATGAACTGCGAAAGTCAGAAACAGAGATTCAAAAATCTACCGACCAGTATGTGCAGAAGATTGACGACATGATGAAGAAAAAAGAAGGCGAAATCCTGGAAGTGTAGCGCTCCAATTCTCTTGTCAGATACTGCGTGTACCAGCCGTCCGAATCCTCCCCAACCTCCGCCTCCGTCGATCTGACCGCCCTTGCTCAGAATGTCGCCCTCGTGCGGCGATTGGCCCCGCGTCCCGATGTGCTGGCCATCGTGAAAGCCAACGCATACGGACATGGCGCAATCGAGATCACCCGGGCCTTGCAACAATTAGCCATCCGCCGGTTCGGCGTGGCCACGGTCGACGAAGGCGTCGCACTCCGCCAGGCCGGCATCCAGGATGCCATCATCGTCTTAGGCGCGACCACGCGCGCACAATTTCCGGATCTGGCGGCCCACCGGCTGACGCCCGTACTCTATCGTGCCGACCTGGTCCAGGCCTTTGCCGCGGCGGTTGCGCCCGGTACGGAACCCTATCCCGTCCACATCAAAGTCGAAACCGGGATGGGACGCTTGGGTGTGCTGCCGCGCGAACTGCCCGACCTTCTTTCCATGCCGGAATTTCGTGCGCCTCTGCGGCTCGAAGGCCTCATGACGCATCTGGCTGACGCCGACAATCGGGATGCGGGACAAACGGAGGAACAACTTGCGCGATTTCAGCAGGTCCTGCACCAGGTACAGGAACGCGGACTCGCGATTCCGCTGATTCACGTGGCCAATAGCGCAGGCATCATCAAATACCCCACCAGCCTGCACTCGCTCGTACGCCCCGGCATCATGCTTTATGGCTATCATACCCTTTCCGACGACACGCAGGCCCCCGAGCTGCAACCGATCCTCACGTGGAAGACGACGATCGCTCATGTGCATACGATTGCGCCGGGAGGCAGCGTCAGTTACAACCGGACCTTCATCGCGTCACGGCAGACGCGTGTGGCGGTGCTGCCGGTCGGATATGCCGACGGATACAACCGGCTCCTTTCAAATCGTGGACAGGTGTTGATCGGGGCACAACGAGCACCGGTGATCGGGCGTGTGTGCATGGACATGACGATGATCGACGTCACGGACGTGCCCCGCGCCCAAATTGGAGACGAAGCCATCCTGATTGGACAACAGGGATCGGAGCGCATCACTGCAACCGACCTGGCCACCTGGCAGCAGACCATTCCGTACGAAATTCTCTGCGCCATCGGTTCCCGCGTGCCGCGTCGGTATCTTCCACTCGTACCACCTCCCGGTACAGCATCGCGAACGAGCTGATGCTGACGGCACGGTGCCAGATCCTGCCCCCGGGGCAATTGGACATCTTGCCTTCCCCGCCCCGTTCCCTCATAGTCCATACGTAGTCTCGCACGCGCAGTCAGATCACGGTCTGTCTGGTCCACTGCATGAGGATACACGCATGATCCGCTCAATCCCGTTGATGCCGCGCCCCCTGATTCAACTATGCGCCATCGTCCTGCTTGCCACCCCGATCACCTACGCCATCGCCGCCGGCCCACAGCCATCGGCCCCGGCGGGCACGCAACCGTCCGCCATGACGATCCACGTCCCTATTCCGGTCACACCGCTCGCGGAGTTGTATGGGAACATCAACCAACAGCTTGCGACCCATCGCAGCCGTGAACGTGAATGGGTCACGTTGGGAGGCGGCAGCGGGTTTCTCAAGTACCGGCTCTGGCCTGACGAACAGGGCTCGACCATAGCGGGAGACCGGCTACTGTCTCACAGCACCGTGCCGTTCGGTGTGGAATACGCGAAACAGATCAAAGGATCGATCACGAAAATCGCCGACTGCGGACAGCGCGATGCAAACGCAGGAACGGGTCGGCTTTCGGTCACGGTAGCAACGATGTTCAAGCAGGGCCGCAGCTATACGGTGATTCCCGCCAGCCAGGTCAGCGCTGTGCAACCCGCCCAGTCCTGCGTATTGTCCGAGCAAGGCGTCGACGCCACCCCATTGATGGTGCAAGTCTACCGAAGCGACTTGCTGGAGCTGTTGCCCACCGTCGATCGGAAGGCCGCCGGGCTCGTTCTCGTAAAACCGGCGGTCGCCCGCATCTGGAATGACCTTCAGGAGCCGCTACTCCTGGATGAGACGGAGCACCTGTGGCTCTCGCTGAACCCTGAAACCGTCGCCACGGCTGGAATTACGCCGCTGTCCGGCAGCCCCGCCGCCGGGTACGGTCTCCTCGCAAGGCCCACCGTCGTGCGCGGCAACAAACCCGCATCGCGCCACCTGCCGCTACCCGAACCACAGGATCATTTCCGTGACGAAGGGTTCCATGTCGATTTCTCCCTGCAGGTACCGATGGAAGAGGCGAATCAACGGTTGCGTGACGCCGTCATCGGCCAGGAATGGTCACTCGGCGTCGGGACGATTAAGATCGTCAATGCCACGCTCTATCCATTGGGCAAGCAGGTGGGCGTCGAACTGGTCCTGAAAGGCTTGCTGCCGCTGACCCTCCGTCTGAAAGGAACACCGGCCTATGACGAATCGGCAGGACGCATCCTGTTCCGAGAAGTCGACTACACCATCAAGGAACGCACCCCCGCCACAGACTTGGCCGAAGAATGGCTCCACGAACCGCTGCGGGAAGAGTTGGCCGGCAGACTGTCTTTGCCGATTCGTGAGGAACTGGATCTGATGGGGCAGGCGCTCGAGAAGGGGCTCAACCGCCAGCTGACCGGGGGGCGTCTGCGCGGGACGGTCACACAGTTGTCGCTGGAGAACCTGGCGGTGCAGGCGGCGAGTCTGTCGGTCCGCTTCAAGACCGAAGGCACGCTGCGCTACGACGCCCAGGCCGACGTCGCAGCGCCGTGAACGGACTTAGACCTTCAGCTTCCGTTTGAGCTGTGTTTCGACACTGGATACTTTGCCAGAAAGCCGCCCCTTCGGTCCCTTGCGATAGTCGATTTTGATACTGCACGAGACACGGTTACAATCCTTGCGCATGCGCAGATAGCATTTTTTGACCACCGCCATGACCTCATCCCACTCCCCTTCCAGCACCGTGCCCATGGGATTCAAGCGGTACTCCACTCCGCTCTTGTCGATGATGTCCAGCGAGCGCGCGACATATTTACTGACACTTTCGCCCTTACCCAAGGGCGACATGCTGAATTCCAACAACACCATGGTCCGGTGATCCTCCCTACGTCGTAGATGCCGGGGCGGCAGGCGCCTGCTGACTGGCACGCTGTTCCTGCCACACCTTCGGGTATTGCACCTTGCCCAGAAGTCGAAACCCGTCCAACGCTTCACGCAGAAGCGTGCGACGTTTTTCGGCATCCGGTTCATTCGCCTTGGCCTGCTCTCGCAGTTGAGCCAGCCAGTCGACGAAAGCGGCGAACTCACTATCCAGAATCCGCTCCAGATCTTCTTTCATAAAGCCCGACAAGGCCGGCGCCTGTCCGCTCGAGCTGATGGCCACTCGCATATGCCCGGAACTGACCACGGCCGGCATCACCACGTTCGAGACATCGGGCTGGTCGACCGACCACAGCAGGAATTTTTGCTCGCGAGCCAATCGAATCAGCGAATGCGCCAGTGCGCGATCATCGCGCAAGGTGTTTAAGACGAGAATGACGCTCTCCAGATCGTTGGCGCGAAAATGTCTGCCGCGATGAATGATCTTGGCAGACGCCGCGAGTTTGCGGAGTTGTTCGTGGAGCGTGGGACTCACGACCGTCACCTTGGCACCGGCATCCAACAGCCGCTGCACCTTGTCAGCCGCTTCCTCATTGCCCCCGATGACGAGGACCGGCCACCCGCGAACATCGAGCGAAATTTGAAACCCTGAATTTGCAGCCATGATTGATCTTCCTCCAAGAAGCCGACAACAACGTGAACGCGTATCATACAACAGGGGATTTCGCAGGGTAAACCATCCACGCCATTCCCCTTTACGCCAGGAGCTGGGTATAATGCGCCCGCAGTTCACGACGGAAGCCTTCAGGCTCTCGCGCCAACAAAGGAGTGCATTGTGGCTGGATATTCAGGACGGTCTCTGGCGATGGCGGGCGGGATCATCGGCCTGGCGGCCGTGGCGGCCTATTTCGGTATCGCCCATATCGGAGAGCCGGATCAGGGCGGAGGATCGATCACCGGACAGGTTCAGATCGCGCCCAATCTGGCCGACCAGGTGAAACCAACGGATGTGTTGTTCGTCATCGTGCGCCGTCCGACCGGCCCTCCGCGGCCCATCGCAGCCAAACGAATCGACGGCCCGAAATTTCCGGTGCAGTTCGAGATCACGAACGACGACGTCATGGTGAAGGGCAGCGAACTGAAAGGAATGGTCGATGTGATTGCGCGCTTGGATCGCGATGGCCAAGCCGGGCCACCGCAACCGGGCGATATCGAGGGGCGCTATCCGAAGAATCCGACGCTACCGGGCGGGAAGGACGTGAACATCACCATCGACAAAGTGTACTGATCTGGCGGACTGTTCAGCTGATGAGCACTGAACATCGAACAGGAACGTTTGAGCCTACGTATCCGGCGAGTCGGCGTCCAGTTCCAGGTTCCAATACAGATAGTCCCGCCAGCTTTCCGGCGTATTGCGAATCCCGATGGTAATGGTGACCGTGGGACTCCAGCGAGGCTTCACAGGCTTTTTAATCAAACGCATGTTGGCCTCTTCCGGCGTCCGTCCGCTTTTCCGGTTGTTGCATCGCCAGCAGGCCGTCACAATGTTTTCCCAGGTCTTGCGCCCGCCTTTCGCGATGGGCACGACATGGTCGAAGGTCAGTTCCTCAGTGCGGAATTTGTGTTTGCAATATTGGCAGCAGTAGCCGTCCCGCGTGAAAATGTTGATGCGGGAGAATTTGACGGCGCGATGACTGTCCTTGAGCTTGACCAGCTTCAAGAGGCGCATCACGGAGGGGAGTTTGATCGAAATCGAGATGCCGTGGATTTGACGGTCGTAAACTTCGAGGACTTCGACCTTCCCCTGCCAGAGCAGGGTAATGGCCTTTTGCCAATGCAGGACACGCAGCGGTTCATAGGTGGAGTTGAGCAACAAGGTCATTTCCATAGTGGCTCCGGCAGTCTCCTATGAGGACACTATTTAAAGCATAGCAAATGACGGCGCTGTGATGACCCTTCCCCTGAATAATTCCTGCTTCATCTATGCCATACGCCATTAATGAAATCAAGCGCTTAGACGATAGTCGCCCCGATGTTACTCCGTGATCAATCAATCTGAACCCTTCTGTAACATGGAAAAGGAACGCATGGATTCTGACGACGAATATGTCACCGTCGCCCAGATCGGGCAGATTCCACCGGGCACCTGTCGCACCGTGGAAGTCGACGGCATCTTCCTCGCGCTCTGCAATGTGGACGGAACGTTTCGAGCCGTCGACAACACCTGCCCGCACGCAGGCGGACCGCTTGGTGAAGGCTGTCTGGAAGGTGACGTGATTGAATGCCCCTGGCACGGCTGGCGATTCAATGTTCGAACGGGCGAGCGGCCGGAGAACCCGGAGATCCGTGTGCCCTGTGTCGACGTACGTGTGCAGGGAGCGAACGTGCAGGTGAAAGTGCCGCTTACATTGTAGGAGGGAACGGGGGCGCACCGGCGGGAGGGGTTACTGCGCGTCCACCGTCAGGCCCTTCAGGCATCAATCCATCGGCGGGCAAGGAGGCCGCATTCACGCGTTTCGTGCCTAAATCGACATGCCAGATAAAATCACGTTCGAACCATTGCGTCGTCCCCTGCTCGCGCATGTAAATTCGAACTTCGTACCGCTGCTCATCCTGTTTGATCACTTGCCATTCCCCTAGTCGCAGACCGAGGTTGCGGGCCGCGAGGATTCGCGCGCGTTCATTGAACGCCTGAAGGATTGTCGGATACCCGGCCGCGCGATGCGTCTGCACCAACGCCAGCGCCTCGGCCGCGCGCGGATCGGTCATCGGGTTCGCCCCTGGAGGCTTCATCCACCAATAGACAAGCCCCCCGACCACGAGAACCAGA
>DAONAB010000172.1:0-7015 GCA_035400805.1 Nitrospira sp.
GTAAAAGAGTTCGAATGGCCTCCAGGTGGAATGCCTCCGTGAAGTGATCGGAGTAGAGGAAGAGAAAGTGAGACGAAAGCGCGAGATCAAACGCGTCCCGCGCGAACGGCAGAGTCGGTAACGAACCGCAGACATACCGGCCTGTTCCCCGCCCATTCCGGTAGTCCGACAGAAAGTGCTCCATCACCGTCATCCGGTTCCGGCGAAGATCCTCGGGGCTGCGATGGTGACTCCAGACCCAGTGTTGAGGTGTTGCCCGCACTTGCGCTATGACCTGATCCAGGGTGGCATCGAATTGCCGTTGGATCTCCACGCCGGTGAATTGATACAGTGGGTCGAGCGAACAGACCGTCCCGCCTGCTGCTGTGAGTTCGGCGTTGAAGCTGGCAGGTCCGGCGGCGCAATCTAAAATACGTCCCGTGCGATCGAGCGCGCTGAGTGAGAACATCAGCTCATATTCGCGCAGCGAGCGGCCGAACGGCACGGTCTGGTCCAGGCGAAGACTCATTGGGCGAACAGTAGCAGATCGACCGGACGGAGGCGAGTGCCGGTAGCAGCGTGGTGGAGCTGAAGTGTCAAAGATGGATTCGTTGAAAGGAAAGGTGGCCATAGTCACCGGCTCGTCCAGCGGCATCGGTCGGGCGATTGCCGAGCGGTTGGCGCGTGACGGCGCGACCGTCATCGTCCACTACCATGTGAATGCCGACAAAGCCACACAGGTGGCGGAAGGCATTCAAGCCAACGGAGGACGCGCCTTAGTGCGACAAGCCGACATGAGCCGGGTGGCCGAAGCTCAGCGGTTGGTGCGGGAGACGGTGGAGGAATTGAGCCGTCTCGATATTCTCGTGAACAATGCCGGCCGGTTTCTTCCCCGCCCCTTGTTAGAGACAACGGAGGAGGAGTTCGACGCGATTCTTGCGCTGAACGCGAAGGGCCCTTACTTCGCCATGCAGGCCGCGGCGCGAGTCCTTAGCGATGGCGGGCGCATCGTGAATATCTCGTCAGCGCTCACCCACCTGAAGTTTCCTGGTGCCACCGCTCATTTGGGGAGCAAGGCAGCACTCGAACAGTACGGCAAAGGCCTCGCTCAGGAATTGGCTCCTCGAGGCATTACGGTCAACACGGTGCTGCCTGGCTTTACGGACACCGGAGTCCTGACGGAGCCCTATCGGCAGATGGGCGCGCAGATGTCGCCCACGCAGCGGCTCGGACTTCCGTCTGATATCGCCGATGTGGTGGCGTTTCTGGTGAGTGAGCAGGCGCGATGGTTGACCGGACAAGTGATCCAGGCCGGTGGTGGCTTGGTGATGTGACGACAAACAGGATTCATGCAGACGATCAAAGGAGGAATGATGGCGAGGCAGAACGTTTCAACCGGAGGACCCTGGGAAGGCAAAATCGGCTATTCACGCGCGGTGCGCGTCGGCCAATCCGTGCAGGTCTCCGGAACGACCGCGATGACGGGAGCAGGACTCGTAGGGAAGGATGATCCCTATGCGCAGACCATTCAGGCCTTGAAGACCATTGAAGCCGCGCTCGTGCAGGCCGGCGCATCGATCGCGGATGTGGTGCGGACGCGCATCTATATGGCCAATATCGATCAATGGCAGGAAGTCGGTCGCGCGCACGGCGAGGTGTTCGGGTCGATCCGGCCCGCGACCACCATGGTAGAGGTGAAGCGCTTGATCGATCCTGACATGCTGGTGGAGATCGAAGCCGACGCCATCATTGGATAGTTGGATAGCCGGATGTGGACCATGTCGGCCAGCGGCATGGTCAGGAGCCGTACCGAGAGAGTCGTGACAGGTGAGTCGTTAGGCAGCGCGGGATTTTGTGTTCCGCATACCCGTGGTCTGTGTACGACCCTTCCCGAAAGGCTCTTTCCATCTGCAGTCTGGCCAGGTGAAGTCGCATGAACCAACCGTCACCGGAAATGACTCATCTGTGCAGGGTCGATCCGGTGATGAAACGCCTCATCAGCCTCGTCGGTCCCTATGCGTTGCCGCCTCCGGCCAGACGCTCTCCGTTCGAGTCCCTGGTCCGGGCCATCGCCTACCAGCAGCTCCATGCCAAAGCCGCGGAGTGTATTCTTGCGCGGTTCATCGCCTTGTGTCCGGGCCGTCGGTTTCCGAAGCCGGCCGATGTGTTGGCGTTGGCGCCGGATAACATTCGTGAGGCGGGATTCTCGCGCGCGAAAATTGCCGCCCTGCAGGATTTGGCGGCGAAGGCGATCGACGGCACCCTGCCGACGGCGGCCGTCATTCGGCGGCTTGATGATGACGCCATTGTCGAACGGCTCGTGGCGGTGCGGGGTATCGGACGGTGGACGGTCGAGATGTTGCTGATCTTTCAACTGGGCCGACCGGACGTTCTGCCGGTCGACGACTTCGGCGTTCGGAACGGATTCCGGATCGCGTATAGGCGACCGGCGATGCCGACCCCGCAAGAGCTGGTACGATATGGGGAACGGTGGCGACCGTACCGCACCGCGGCGGCCTGGTATCTGTGGCGCGCGGTCGACCAGGCGAAAGCCAGGCAAGCCACAATGCGGCCGTCGAAGACTTCGACCAAGCGAGTATCCAATGGCGGATCCACACAAGCGACTAGGCACGAATAGCGCCGGCACCTTTTATGTCGATGCCACCTGCATCAATTGCGATGCCTGCCGGCAACTAGCCCCTGCCAGCTTCGAGGAAGTCGGTGAATACTCCGCCGTGGTGCATCAACCTGCCGGCGAGCGGGAAACCAGGGAGGCCTACCGCGCCCTCCTCGCCTGCCCTACCGGATCGATTGGAACCACGCAGCGCGATACACGCTCGTTGAATGCCGCAAAAGCCGATTTCCCTCTCCTCGTGGAAGACGAGGTCTACTATTGCGGGTTCAATTCAGAACAATCCTTTGGTGCGAACAGTTTCTTTGTGCGGCATCCCGAGGGCAATTGGCTGATCGATTCGCCGCGATACCTCAAGCACCTGGTCGACGCCTTCGACAGGATGGGCGGAGTTGCGTACATCTTCCTGACTCACGAAGACGATGTCGCCGATGCCGCCAGATATGCGCAACGGTTCGGGGCAAGGCGAATCATTCACCGCGCGGATGCCCATGCGATGCCGGGGGCGGAGGAGATCGTCGACGGGATCGAAGAGATCTCCTATCGGCCGGAATTTCAGATCATTCCAGTGCCCGGTCATACGGCGGGTAGTCTCTGTCTGTTATACAGACACCGGTTCTTGTTCACGGGTGATCACCTCTGGTGGAATCCGGAGACCAACGAGTTGGCCTCCCCGCAACAGTTGGTCTGGGACGCGGAGGCGTTGCGTCGATCGATCGCAAGGTTGGCCGCCTATCCATTCGAATGGGTGCTGGCCGGTCACGGCGGACGTGTTCGTTTGCCCCGCGTTCACATGCACAAGGCGTTGGGCGAATTGATCACACGTCGGGAAGGAGCCCTGCAGCGATGACCGTCATGCTGGCGACTCTGTGTGCCACCGTGTTCATGATCGTTGTTGGTACGGCCGGCGCTGCCACCCTTGTTGCTGATACGGACCAGATGCTGATCGCGGCGGCGGAACGCAATGATGTCGAGTCGGTGACACAGTTGCTGCGAGCCGGCGCCGGTGTGGAGGCACGCGATACAAAGGGGCGCACGAGTCTCATGGCCGCCACCTATCACAACCATGTCGAGGTGGCGAGGTTGCTGATTCAGGCCGGTTCAGATGTGAACGCGCAGGATGCCATGCACAACAGCCCGCTGCTGTTCGCGGGAACGAGCGGATACCTGGACATACTGCGAATGACCTTGGCTGCCCACCCTGACTTCACCGTCTACAATCGGTTCGGAGGCACCGCATTGATCCCGGCTTGCGAGCGCGGTCATGTTCAGGTGGTGAAAGAATTGCTCAAGACCCGGGTCGATGTGAACCACGTGAACCGCTTGGGCTGGACGGCATTGCTGGAGGCTATTCTCTTCAGTGACGGCGGGACAAGGCATCAAGAAATTGTCCGTCTCCTACTGGCTGGAGGAGCGAATCCAAATCTTGCCGATCACGATGGGGTCACGCCGCTCCGGCATGCCAGGCAGAAGGGGTACCGGGTGATCACAGACCTGCTGCTGGCTGCTGGAGCGCACGAGTAGACGGCCTTGAGCCTCAGCTCAACTGCCGCGATAGGTGCTATAGCCGAACGGACTGAGTAGCAGTGGGATATGGTAGCTCTGCGTCACGTCTTGCACGGTAAACACCACCGGCACTTCTGGAAAGAACGTCGCCACGTTTCGCTTACGAAAATAGCCGGCCACGTCGAATGTGAGCCGATAGGTGCCGGTTTGCAGGCGGAGGCCGGCCGGATAGAGGTCGGCGCTGCGACCGTCTGTATCGGTTCGGCCTTGGGCGAGCTGCTTCCAGAGGCCGGTAAGCCCTCGAATTTCCAACGTCACCGGAATGCCTTCAGCCGGCCGCCCTTGCGATTGATCCAGCACATGGATGCTGATGCGGTACGCCTCCGCCATGGCTCGTTCCTTTCAGGCTGCAAGTCAGATTTGTGCGGAAATCGGCTCCAGCCCCGGGATCTTTAACATTCCCACCGCCTCATGAATCACCGCGATGACGGCCGGTCTGGCAAACCCCTTGCGCCACGCCAGGGCAATGCGCCGCTCGGGCACCGGTTTGGCAAACTCCAACACGGTGAGCCGTTTATTCAAATATCTGTTCGTGACGGCGCTGCAGGGCATGACGGTAATGCCGAGTCCGGAGGCCACCATTTGGCGGATCGTCTCGAGCGAATTCCCCTGCAATCCTTCCGAGTCGGATCGGCTGAGTTCGGGACAGGCCTCCAGCACCTGATGCCTGAAGCAATGCCCGGCATGGGGAAGCAGGACGCGCTCACCGGTCATCGCCGAGGGATCGATGTGCCCTTTCCTGGCCAGCCGATGATCCGCCGGGACCACGGCCTTGAACGGTTCGTCATACAGGGCCTGCACCAGAATCCCGGGCTCCTCAAACGGCAGCGCGATCATGATGACGTCGAGTTTTCCGCTTTTCAGCATCGCCGTCAGATTGACCGTTAGATTTTCCTCGATCTCCAACGGCATCTCTGGTGCACGTTTGTGCAGGAGCGGGACGAGGTCGGGGAGCAGATAGGGGCCGACCGTCGCGATGGCCCCGAGCCGTAAGGCGCCCACCAGCTGGTTCTTCCCTTGTGCGGCGAGGAGCTTGATGTGATCCACCTGCTCCAGCACCAGTTGGGCTTGGTGCACGATCTGCTCCCCCAACGGCGTGAGTACGGCCTGGTGCTTACGTCGTTCAAAGATCGTCACGCCCAACTCTTCTTCCAGCTTTTTGATGGCCAGACTCAGCGCTGGTTGTGTCACGAAACTCCGCTCAGCCGCCCTTCCGAAATGTCGTTCTTGGGCTAATGCCACGATGTACTGGAGCTCGGTCAGAGTCATATGGGCCGCCTCGAAAGATAAGTTTAGCTAATCGTGAGTCCATACACTATCAATTGGACTGATCATTCGGCAACCGGTATCGTGGCGTCATGAGTCGCATACAGGCAACAAGGAGGTGGAGCATGCGACAGATCGTCACGCTCATAGGGATGGGTTGTTTCGTGGTTCTGTTGCAGGGCTGTGCTGCGTCGGCACAGCGCGTCACTCACGACACGGTGGCTGTTTCGGCAGACGGAGGCATGGCTTCCACAGCTGAAGCATTCGTCAAGAAGGTCGAACGGCATGTGGAACGACAAGACCGACCCGGCACGACCTTGATGTTTCGATGATTCGTCGATGGTCGATATCACCGGGGAAAGGGAGAACAGGAGGAGCCATGGACAAGAGAAGAATGAGGTGGGTCGCGGGGGCGGCGGCAGGAATTATGGTCGGAGTGCTGAGCATGGCGGCCACGAGAGTCATGGGCGAATCGTCTGCACCACCACCAGGACCGGCTGCGAGTACGCAGGAGGTGCCGCTGGGGTTGGAGGATCCTGCGGCGTATATTCCCGCCGACAACCCGCAGACCGCAAAGAAAATCGAGCTGGGGAGAATATTGTTTTTTGACAAGCGGCTGTCCAAAACGAATACGGTCGCCTGTGCGAATTGCCACATGCCCGGCTTGGCGTTTACCGACGGGCAATCCGTGTCCATGGGAATCAATCGGCTGCAGGGTGGTCGAAGCGCCCCCACGGCCATCAATCGCGTCTACAGCAAGATGCAGTTTTGGGACGGGCGCGCCCAGACCTTGGAAGAACAATCGACGGGTCCCTTCATCAATCCGGTCGAACATGGCTTTCTCGACTATGATGAAATGATCACGAAAATGAACAAGCTGAGCGGCTACCGCAAGCTCTTCCAAGAGGTCTTCCATGACGACATTACGGAGAAGAACATTGGTAAGGCGATTGCGAGTTTTCAACGCACGCTGATTTCGGGCAATAGTCCTGCGGATCGGTTCGACTTCGGCGGCGAAGAACAGGCGTTGAGCGCCTCGGCCAAGCGAGGCCTGGAATTGTTCCGCGGCAAGGCCCGCTGCACGCGGTGCCACTCCGGCTTCAACTTCACCGATGAAAAGTTTCACAACCTGGGCATCGGGTGGGATACGAATACCGTGGATCTCGGCCGCTACATGGTGACCAAGAATCCGGAGGATATCGGTGCGTTCAAGACGCCGACCTTGCGGGAAATTTCGCACACCGCGCCCTATATGCACGACGGGCGGTTCGCGACGCTGGAGGAGGTGGTTCAGTTCTACAATCAGGGCGGCATCCGAAATCCTCACCAGGACAATACGATCATTCCGCTCGAACTGACCGAGACGGAAGAGCAGGATGTGGTGGCGTTCTTGCGATCGCTCAATGGCGAAGGCTGGCAGCAGGTTGCGGCGCCTCTTGAGTTTCCCAAGTAGCAGTGACAACCAGACGAGGGGGATCGCAGTGCGAAGACGGCGGTCCCTCTCATCGGACCGCCCTCCCCGCTTGCAAATGCCTGTCCGGTACGGGTAACAGAGAGAAGGCAATGACGCCT
>DAONAB010000173.1:0-6983 GCA_035400805.1 Nitrospira sp.
CATAGGGTGGATTGTGCTTCCCCTTGGAGTAGTCATTGCGGCTCTGACTCCTTGGACGAATAGCGAGGTGCAGGATTTCTTGCGCCCGTCCTATACCTTTGGACCTGACTGTCTCGACCATCCAAAGATAATTGCACTGAAGATCGATTCTGCCGCCTATGGAATGACGTTTATCGAGAAAGATATTGTTCAAAAGCTATATCGTGGAGTGGAAAGAAAGAACGGAGAGCCCTGCACGAGGGTTTATGATTTCGGCGAACTAGAAATTTCGATGGGCTCGCTGCCACGCTAAGCGATGCAGAGCGAGCTCCTGCTGTAGGATCTCCCTAAGTCATAGATGAACAAGGAGGCCCATGCACACCATTCTCTTGCTCACCATCTCCAACATCTTCATGACCTTCGCCTGGTACGGGCATTTGAAGTACAAGGAGTCGCCGCTGTGGATTGCGATTCTCGCTAGCTGGGGGATCGCGTTTGTGGAGTACTGTTTTCAGGTGCCGGCGAATCGGATCGGCCATTATGAGTTCTCTGCAGCACAGCTCAAGACGATACAGGAAGTGATCACGCTCATCGTGTTCTGCGTCTTCTCCGTCCTGTATTTGAAGGAAGAGTTGAAATGGAACTATCTGGTTGGATTCGGCATGATGATCGGCGCCGTGTTCGTGGTCTTTAAGGAATGGTGATTTCCCCTTCGCCGGCCCTATCTGTCCTCTGCCCTTGTTGAGTGCGCGTGCACACCCATCGTCTTTCTCGTAAGCCTCCATTCTCCTACTGAGTGATCTCGCTAGGGCCTTTCTGCTCTCCCTCCTAGGGTAACAACTAGGCTCTCCTTTTCCCTTGTCCAGGTACAACAACAAGTGAGCACTGCGTTGAATCAATCGCCTTCACTGGCGAGCAAGGCAAGGAGGCCCATATGAAATCGTCCCCATCAATTCAAAACGTAGCCATTGCCCTCTGTGTCGTAGCCGCGGGTCTGTCGGTAGGGGGTTGCAACACCACGAAAGCCACGGTCGATACGACGGTCAATTTCTTTTCCAGTACGAGCCCGAATGAGCTCTTTACGTCCGACGGCATGGTGAAGAAGGAGCAGAAAATCAATTTATTCGCGGGCGTCGCCTATGAAAATTTGCGTCAGGAGGCGGCGACGGGCAGTGGGCAATATGTGAGTGCGCTCGCCGCGCTCTATGAAATTCCGGTGAGCAGGCAAGGGGAGTTCGGGCAGGTCCTGCAGCGGAACCATGCCGATCTCTTTACGGCGGATCTTCAAGATGATCGGAGTGCGCATCTCAAAATGGTCAACGCGCTCAATCGCGAGCTCGTGGCGGCTGCATTAGTGCCATAAGCCGCAACTCACAAGGAGGCATCCATGGGAACGATGGGAAAAGGGTTTATCCTCTGGTTACTCGGTGTGCCGGGAAGCATTTTGATCCTGCTGTGGTTCCTGGGAATTCTCAAGTAAGTCGGAGAAACGTTGGGACTGTGGGCTGGTAATCACAATGGACGAGGAGGTGTGACGATGACACCAGGCAAGACACTCGGAGTTGCGGGTCTGCTGGCTTTGACGGGACTGCCTGTGTATGCCGCAGATGTAGAATTACAGATCGTGGACAAGAATTGTTTCATCGAGATTTTCGAGGACGATCACTTCGATGTTGATGACCCGCATGTGGTGTTGCAGGGTCCGAAAGAGTATGCCACGTTGAAAAACCTGGCCGGCAAGGATTGGAACAATGATATCGAAAGCGTGATCGTGGGTTCCAACGCCACGGTGCGTGCGTATGAGGATAAGGACTTCAAAGGCACGGAAATCGCCTTTGCGCCGGGGCAACGTGTGCCGAATCTCGGCAAGCTGGATATGGCGAACGACATCGAGTCGCTCAAAATCACCTGCGGGAAGTGAGGCAGTAGGAGGCGATCCTGTCTGGCCTTCAGTGAAACCAGCGGTCGTACATATAGAACAAATCGAGCGTCAGGCGGGCGCCGAAGGTCGGGCCGTAATCTTTCTGGTTGATGAGATCGTTCCACGTTTCGAAGGTGAACGCAGAGTAGCGCAATGCCAGCGACACGAACCGTTCTTCCAGCGCATCTCCCCGATGGTCCACGAACAGGCCGGAATCGACGGTCACAGCCAGTTCAATTTCCCACGGCGTTGACTCCTGCCAATGGTGATAGTTCCCCAAGCCGACCGACGCTTGGGCCAGATACGACTGTGGCGCGACCTGGCGGAAAGCGGCACCGCTGAACGGGCGGCCATATCGTGCCAGTCCCGAGACCCGGAGATAATCGCCGAGCAACGGAATCACATCGAGGATCGCCAGTCGGCGAAACCCTGCCTGTACGTACGGCTCATAGTATAACGATCCTCCGGCCCCGCCTACGCCGGCAAAAAACACATCGCTGGTGCCCAAGAGCCCGAACCACCGCGTCATGCTTCCGCTCAGCATAAAATCATTGGCATCCCGTTTTTCGCCCACCGGGACCGGGTCGAACCCGCGGAGTTTATGCACGACATCATTTTGCAGAAAACGGCTCGGTCCGTCGCGAGTGGGGCCGCCGCCTGCCGTGAGGTTGAGGTTCCAGCCCGGCAGCTGGGTGAGCGGTTTCGTCCAGCTCACGGTGAAGAAGTTGAACCCCATGGTTTCGTTGATATCGTTGTAGCGTTGTCCTGCGCCGTTAAATTCGGTGAAGCGATCCACCACGGACGTGCTCAGGGTCAGCGTCGGGTCATGATCGGGAAATGCGATTGCCCCCCAATGCACGCTCTGGGGAGGGGATTCGGCACGGGCAAGGCAGGGGACTGTAGAGAGCGCAAGGGCGAGCGCCACGATCCATAGACGATTCATAGGCGCGCGCATCCTGCCAGTATCGTTGTGAGGTTCGCAACTGTTGTTTGCTAGCGGGGGTCGAAGGGAAGTTGTCGGCAGACTGTTGCTACGGGATGCCGCTTACGTTCCGAGAAACTCTCCGATGGGATGCAAAGGTTCGAGGTGGTCGCACAGGATCTTGAACACCGCGAGCAGAGGGACAGCGAGAAGCGCGCCGCCCACGCCCCAGATCCAACCCCAGATCCTATAGAAGAGGGCCAACAAGAAGAGCCCCGTGAGGGCTCTGGAGTGCACTGTGAGGTGGTCTTCTACCCGCTGCTCCATGTGGGCGGCATCCTAAGGCGGGACTGGATCATGAATAGAGTGGGTCTGATGCATTGCTGATTCGCCCTCGTAGCTCCATCAGGTCTGACAGTAGGACACTGACACGCGTCACCCTACTGGGCCTCCCCCTAGCCAGGCCCCTGCGACGACCCGAGTTTGCACAGAAGGCGAAGGATTCCGTTGCTTGCGGACATTTCTGCCAATCAATACAATGGCCTCGGCCAAGAGGGGCCACATGCGCGTTGCCATTCTGAGGAGGAACTATGCCAGCCAAGAAGGGATCACCGGTTCGTCCATCTGCCGCACCTGGCCAGGGGCAACCGACGGAGGAGTTTGAAAAACTCGGGGTCTTCTATCTCGGTCGACCCTATGCCCTCGAGGCAAAGCAAGCCAAACCGGGGTGGCTGCTCTACGACTCGAAGGATCTGGTGACCCATGCCGTGTGTGTCGGCATGACAGGAAGCGGGAAGACCGGCCTGTGTGTCGGACTGTTGGAAGAGGCGGCGATCGATGGCATTCCAGCTATTGTCATTGATCCCAAGGGGGATCTCGCCAACCTGCTCCTGACGTTCCCGCAACTTCGTGGCGAAGACTTTGCGCCGTGGATCAATGAGGACGACGCCCGCAAGAAGGGGCTCTCGCCTGCGGACTATGCGACCCAGCAAGCGGCCCTCTGGCAGAAAGGGTTGGGCGAATGGGGGCAGAGCGGCGAGCGGATTCAAAAGTTACGCGATGCGGCGGACGTGGTCATCTATACCCCCGGCAGCAACGCCGGGCTGCCGGTGTCGATTCTGAAATCCTTTGCGGCGCCCTCACCCGAGATGCTGGATGATGCGGAACTCTTGCGCGAACGGATCTCCACGACGGTGATGAGTGTGCTGGGGCTCATTGGCCTCCAGGCTGATCCGATCAAGAGCCGTGAGCACATATTGCTGTCATCCATTCTGGACAGTGCCTGGCGCGCGGGGCGCGACTTGGACCTGGCGGCCTTGATCCATCAGATTCAAACGCCTCCGATGACCAAAGTCGGGGTGCTGGATGTGGAATCCTTCTTCCCGTCGAAGGAACGATTTGCCCTGGCCATGCAATTGAACAATCTGCTGGCCGCGCCGGGGTTTGCCGCCTGGATGGAAGGCGAGGCGCTGGATGTGGGGCAGATGTTGTATGGCCCATCGGGGAAGCCTCGCATCGCGATTTTTTCGATTGCGCATTTAAACGACGCCGAGCGGATGTTTTTTGTCTCCCTGCTGCTCAATCAGACGTTAGGGTGGGTCCGGTCTCAATCGGGCACCACCAGCCTCCGCGCCATGCTCTACATGGACGAAATTTTCGGCTACTTTCCTCCCGTCGCGAACCCTCCTTCCAAAGCGCCGTTGTTAACGCTGTTGAAGCAGGCGCGCGCGTTCGGATTGGGTGTGGTGCTGGCCACGCAGAATCCGGTGGATCTCGACTACAAGGGGCTGGCCAATACCGGCACCTGGTTCATCGGGCGGTTGCAAACGGAGCGCGACAAAGCGCGAGTGATCGAAGGGTTGGAAGGCGCCGCGGCGAGTAGCGGCAAGAAGTTCGATCGCCAGCGGATGGAGCAGATCCTGGCCGGGCTCGGAAACCGGGTCTTTCTGCTGAATAATGTGCACGAGGACGCGCCGGAAGTCTTTCAAACCCGCTGGACATTGTCGTACCTCCGCGGGCCGCTGACACGGACGCAGATCAAACAACTGATGGATCCGGTGAAGCGGCAGCTGCCATTACAGAGTCGCGAGCACGGTGACCAGGGAGCCGCGGCATCGTCCGGCGCGACGAGTCCCGCGTCACGCACGATGGCCTCCCGGCCCATGCTGCCGCCCGATGTGCCGCAATATTTTCTTCCGCTCCGCGGCACGCAACCCGGCGGCGCATCGCTCATCTATCAGCCGATGGTCCTGGGCGTCGCGCAGGTGCGGTTCGTCGAGAATAAGGCGGCGGTTGACGCCACCAATGAACTCACCCGCCTGGCCGCCATCAGCAGTGGCGTTGTTCCGGTGGAGTGGGAGCAGTCGACGGCTGCGGAGGTGCAGGTGGGGGATCTTGAGCGCGAACCAGCCGCCGACGCGGAGTTCGCGGCTCTGCCCGGCGCGGCGAGTAAGGGGAAGCAATACGACTCGTGGAAGAGCGACCTCTCCGGCTGGTTGTTTCGCACGCAGAAGCTCGAACTCTGGCGAAGCCCGACCACGAACACGCTGTCGCGGCCCGGCGAGTCCGAACGCGATTTTCGCGTCCGGTTGCAGCAGGTTGGTCGGGAACAACGTGACAGGCTCAGCGATGAACTGCGGAAGAAATATGCGCCGAAGATTACGGCGCTCCGGGATCGGGTGCGGCGCGCCGAACAAGCCCGGGAGAAGCAGCAGAACGAATCCCGATCCAGCCAGGTGCAAGCGGTCATTTCTGTCGGCGCATCGATTCTGGGCGCCTTTCTGGGCCGTAAGACCCTGAGCGCGACGAACATCGGCCGCGCCACGACGGCGATTCGCAGCGCGGGCCGTGTCATGAAGGAGTCGCAAGAAGTCGGCCATGCGGAGGAAAATGTCGCCACGCTTCAGCAGCAGCTGGCGGACCTTGAGGCGCAATTCACGTCGGAAAGCGACACGCTGGTGGCGGCGACAGATCCCCTGACCGAACAGTTCGAGGTGATCTCCCTGAAGCCCAGCAAATCCAATATCGTCGTCAAGCTGGTGGCGCTGGCGTGGGTGCCCGCATGGCGGGCGGTGGATGGGACCTCTGTGCCGGCTTGGTTGTAGCCGGGACCCGCAGGCGCGAGTCACAGGGCGGCGCCGAACCGGAACCCGTCATGCCAGATGGCCCTAGTCCATTGTGGGTATTTGTGGTATGACTCGGCCCGGTTTGTGAGTACGACCATTTCATTCTCTCGCGCGTGGGAGCTCACGCATGGGGACGCATACGCTGCCTTCCGATGAAACCGCGCGTGTTGAGGCGCTGTGCCGCTACCGCATTCTCGATTCTCCTCCAGAAGCCGACTTCGACGAGATCGTGCAACTGGCTGCCTCGATCTATAAGGCGCCGATTGCCGCCATCACCTTCATCGACCAAGACCGCCAGTGGGTCAAGGCCGCAATAGGCCTGCACACCAGTCAGACCGACCGCGCCTACGGGCTGTGCTCCTGTGCCATTCAGGGCACAGATCCCGTGGTGATCGAGGATGCCGCTGCCGATGTGCGCTTCTCCTCCCATGCCCTGGTACGGGCGTACCCGCATGTCAGGTTCTATTGCGGCGCACCCATCGTGACCAATGATGGGTACGCGGTCGGGACGATTGCCGTGATGGATTCGATTCCGCGTGCGGTGACCGATGAAGACTGCCTGACCATTCGACGTTTGGCGCGTCAGACCGCGGCCCTCTTGGCGCTCCGTCTGTTGAGGTCCGAGCGCTCATCCCGCGAAGCGATGTCCATCGATCAACAGGTGACAAGCCTGACAGAGGCGGCTTTTGTGATTGATCGCAGCGGCAGAATTCTGCAGGTCAATCGAGCGGCAGAGGACCTGCTGAGCGCCCCGGCATCGGCGCTGAGGGGGCATTCGTTGCATGAGTGCGTGCACCGTCAGGGCCAGGGAAGGTGCGACAATCAGGCCGATTCGTGCGGGCTCGTGCATGCCTGCCATAGCGGGACCACGCTGCTTGGACAGGACGATGTGTTTGTGACTACCACCGGCAGCTTCTTGCAGGTCCGCTGGAATTATGTGCCGCGCTCGTCGCATGAAGACTGGGCCGGCGGGATCGTCTCGGTGCGCGATCTCACGGCGCAGAAACGAAATGAAGAGGTGCTGCGGGTGATGGCT
>DAONAB010000174.1:0-1783 GCA_035400805.1 Nitrospira sp.
GGCAGCGATCCGACATCGCAGGCACCCTGCACATTGTTCTGCCCACGCAAGGGGTTGATGCCGGTGCCGGGCTTCCCGATGTTGCCGGTGGCGAGCGCCAGATTCACCAGCGCCATCACCCCATGGCTCCCCCACCGATGTTCGGTCATGCCCAGGCCATGCACCGCCATGGAGCCGCCGCTGGTGGCATACCGTCGCGCGGCCTCGGCAATGAGATGCGACGGCACGCCGGTCAGCTTCGACGTCAGGGCAGGAGTGCAATCCTCCACTTCCTTCAGCCATTCCTCAAACCCATCGGTCCGATCTCGCACAAACACCGCATCGGTCAAATGTTCCTTCGCGATGACATGCCCTATGCCATTCAACAAGGCCACATTGGTTCCGGGATGTAGCTGGAGATGAAGATCGGCCAGGCGGGCTAATTCTGTGCGCCGTGGATCGATCACGATCAACGGCACCCCGCGCCGCACGGCCTGTTTGATGCGTGCGCCCAGCACCGGATGGGATTCGGTGGGATTGGCTCCGACCACGAGGATGAGTTTGGCCAGATCCAAATCATCAACGGAGTTCGTCGCCGCCGAGGCGCCGAGTGTCTCCATCATGCCCGTCACGGTGGCGCTGTGGCACACCCGCGCGCAATTATCGATATGGTTGCTGCCGATCACGCAGCGCATGAATTTACCGAAGAGATAATTCTCTTCGTTCGTACCGCGGCTGGAGGAAATGGTCGCCAAGGCATCAGGCCCGTGGACCTCCTTGATGCGACTCCATTCCTCCGCAATCCGGTCGAGGGCCGCGGTCCAGGAGAGTTCCACCCACTTGTCGCCCTGCCGCAGAAGAGGCCTGCGCAGCCGGTCCGGCGCATAGTTGTAGGTCCAGCCGAATCGTCCCTTCATGCAGGCATGGCCGTGATTGGATGGCCCGTCAGCTGCCGGCAACATCCGCACCACCTGCCCGCCGCGCACACCGGCTTCGAAACTGCACCCGACGCCACAGTACGCACAGGTGGTGCGAACAGCGTGAACCGGCGCGCCCTCTTCCAGCACCGTCTTCTCGATCAGAGC
This sequence comes from Nitrospira sp., assembly GCA_035400805.1. Lineage (GTDB taxonomy): Bacteria > Nitrospirota > Nitrospiria > Nitrospirales > Nitrospiraceae > Nitrospira_A. The sequence continues at coordinate 1,065 of DAONAB010000174.1, forward strand.
TCCCGTCGGACATTCCTTTACGCAGGCCCCGCAGGAAACGCAGTTCGATGAAGCAAACCCGGCTGCCTCTCCGCTCAACGCCGCATGTCCTGCCGTCGGGCGGCTCGCGAAACCGCGATACAACATCGTGAGGGCATGCGTGCCTTGAATCTCGTCGCAGGCTCGCACACAACGGGCGCATGAGATGCACACGGCATTGTCGAAGACAAAAAACGGATTGGATCGATCGACGACAGGCGCCCTGGAGGCAGGTTGAGGATACCGGACGTGCGTCAATCCGTACGATCCGGCCAAGGCCTGCAAGGGCTCCGGCACTCGATCCCCTGCCGGTTGCTCGGAGAGATACAGCTCGGTGAGGTGTTTTCGCAAGCGACTGAGTCGTTCGCTCTCGGTGTGCACGACCATCCCGTCGCGCGCCGGCGTGGTGCAGGAAGCCGGCGTGCCGCTCTGGCCTTGGACTTCGCACAAGCAGAGGCGACAGGAACCGAACGGAGCCAAATGGTCCGATGTACAGAGCCCGGGAATGTCGATCCCTGCCCGCTTCGCCGCGCGATAGATCGAATCACCCGGCGACGCCACGACCACCTGTCCGTTGATTTCCAGCTTCACCTGGCTTGTCCTCGTAGCTCGTCGTTCGTCGGGATAGGCTTCGCGAGATACGCTTCACGTTTCACGAACGACACCTCATCTCTTACGATTCTCGTCTTGCGTTTCACGTT
>DAONAB010000174.1:1883-4239 GCA_035400805.1 Nitrospira sp.
GTCAGCACCGGATAGGGTGCGCGCCCGCCGAGGGCACAGAGACTCGCGAGTTTCATGGTTTCGCCGAGATCGTCCAGCAAGGCAAGATCCTCCACGGTACCGCCGCCGGCTTGAATGCGTTCCAGGATTTCGCGGCCACGCACCGAACCGATGCGACAGGGCGTACACTTCCCGCAGGATTCGTCGGCGGTGAACGCCATGAAGTGACGCGCCAAATCCACCATGTCGGTCTCATGGTCGTACACCACGATCCCGCCATGCCCGAGAACCGCGCCGGCTTTGGCAAAAGCGTCGTAACAAATCGGCAGATCCAATCCGGCGGCGGGGAAGAGACTCCCGAGCGGCCCGCCGACCTGCACCGCCTTGAATCGTGAACCCGGCGCCATACCTCCGCCGAACTGATCCAACACCTGACGCAGACTCAGCCCGAACGGCACCTCGACCAAGCCCGGATGTTTCACCCGCCCACCTAACTGCAACGCGATGGTGCCGCGAGATTGTTCAGTGCCCAGAGACGCATGCCAGGCGCCGCCTCGCGACAGAATCTCCGGGATCGTGGCAAAGGTGAGAACATTGCTGACAATGGTCGGCCGCCCGTACAACCCTGCCTGCGCGGGATACGGAGGTCTCGCCCGCACGACGCCCCGCTTTCCTTCGAGTGATTCCAGGAGCGCCGTCTCTTCTCCGCAGACATAGGACCCCGCGCCTTCCACGACCTCGATGGGAAATGATTCCCCGTCGATGTCCAATAATTCCGCCTCATCAGCCTTGTGGATGGCTGCGCGTAAGGTGGCGGCGGCAGCTGGATATTCCTGACGGCAATACACATAACCCCGGCACGCGCCGATAGCCCGCGCACAGATCAACATGCCTTCAAGGAGTCGAAACGGATCACCTTCCAGAATCATGCGATCGCAGTACGTTCCCGCATCACCTTCATCGGCATTGGCGACCACATATTTTTCCTGGGCCTTGGTCTGTTGCGCTACCTTCCATTTATTCCAGACAGGAAAGGCCGCGCCTCCTCGCCCTCGCAACTGCGAGACACGTAGTTCCTCGATGATCGCGTCCGGAGTCAGACGAAACGCCTCTTCCAATCCGGTCAGGCCTCCACGCGACTGGTATTCATCGAGCGCCAAGGGTTCTGTTTCGCCGAAGTTGGCAAAGGTGAAGCGGGTTTGATTGGCGAGAAAGGGAATGGACCGGACCGGGGTTCCGCCGGTTCCAGAAAGTATGGATGGCAGGTCATCCGGTTGAACATTGAACCAGGCCACCCGCCCGTCCGGACTGTCGCGTTCCACCATGGGCTCGAGAAAAAATGCTCCTCGGGAGGAGAGGCGAATCAGTTGAACCTCCGGGTGGTCGGCCCAGGCATCCGCCAGCATGCCCGCCCCCGCCGCTCTGGCGGACGTGTCGTTCGAGAGGTAGAGTCGCGTGGCGCTGCTCATGTTAGCGATATCGTTCCAACATCGTCTCCACCTCCGACGGCAAGACACGACCATACAGGTCGCGATCGATCAGTACCGTCGGGGAGACGGCGCAGTTGCCTGCGCATGACATGGTATCGAGGGTAAATTTTCCTCCAGACGTCGTTTCCCCCACATCGGTGCGGAGAGAATCTTGTAGTACCCGCAAGACACGTCCGCACCCGTTCGCATAGCAGGATTCGCCCATGCAGACGCGAATGATATGGCGGCCCGAGGTGGTCACCCGCAGATCGGGATAGTAGGACAGCACGCCGGCGACCTGCGCGGTAGTTGTGCCGAGGCCGTGCGCGATGTCGGGAATGGCTTCCACCGGCACATGCCCAAGGTCTTCCTGAATAGCCAGCAGCGTCTTGAGAATATTGGGCGGCTCAGTGTGAACCTGCCGGAGAATTTCCTCGATCTGCTCATGCATAGACGTGCGTCCGGGTAGGTCTTCCGTGCTTCATCGTACATTTCACCCTGTGCGTTTCACGTCTCCCGCATCACGTCTGAGATCAACAGAGGCCGACATGCGCTCGTAAAGAGTTGTAATCGAATGCCGCCACGCCGCTGCGGAGGAGACCGAAATCACATCGTTCCATGTCATTGATGAGCGCCGCAACACGATCACGCCCTGCCGGCGTCTTCGCGACGTGCCGGGGAGTTTCGCCGCCCAGAGCGGGAGACTCGCGATCCGCCCACTCCAGATAGACGGTTTCAAGGAAGGCCTTCAGCAACGCTCGATCCTCTTCGCCGGCCACCACCACCGTCAGCGGTTCGTTCCCGGACAACTCCTCCTTCGTGACCTGCCGTACGGGCGGCTGGACGACTTCACCCCGAAAGTGGAGCGAATACCCGAAGGTTGCCGCCAGCGTATGCTTGATGGCGTC
>DAONAB010000174.1:4339-6783 GCA_035400805.1 Nitrospira sp.
TCACCGGTCGTCTCGTAGAGCGCCCGCGCATCCTGGCCGGACAGCACCAACATCGGGCCGGCCGGGACAGCCAAGGTACTTTCCGGATCACCCGGTTCTCGTATGAGACGGGTGAACAACACCGACCCGGTGTCGGCCTCCTGGTTCAGACTCTCTGCCGGTATCTCATACAGTCGGCCGTTGCCGATCGAGCGCAGGCCTCGCCGCGGCGACCCCGCCTGTGGCGCGAGGACTTCAACCAAGTCCAGGTAGGAATGTTTCAGCGGATCGAGCCAGGCGCGCTCCTCTTCCGGAATGTGTTCCGTGATGACGTCGCGCAGTTGTTCGATGAGGGTGAGCTGCCCGTCTTCCGGATAGAAGTCGGCATAGAGCAACAGGTCCGCCAATTCGACCTCCTCCCGCAGGGGCGGCAAGGGCGACTGGCTTCCCAATTCGAGATACACTTGCAACGTTCGTTCGAAGGCGATCCGGCGCTGCTGTGCGAATCCTGGCGAAACGGATAAGCGATCCAGTCTGGACAGAAGATTCCCCAGGTCCTTGTTGACCGGAGCCGACCGTCCGACGACTCGTTCATTTGCGAGCTTCATGCCTCTCCTCAATGACGACCGCTTCGGGCGAGATCCTGGCGATCACCGGCGCTTGCTTCCTGTCAGAACCCGTGGGGAAAACGCCTTACTGTGAGCCGACGTCTCAGCTGTTCCCCAGCGGAATCACACGCTCATGGTCCGCGCCGAAGTTGAATTGGCGCACCGTCAAAACCGGGCAAGGCGCATGACGCAACATCGCGCCGGCAATACTGCCAAGTAGGACATGGGAAATACCCCGCCGGCCATGCGTCCCCATGATCATCAAATCGAATCCCTGCTGCGTGACATAGGACGCAATCGAATCGGCCGGGAGCCCCGGCTTCAGCACATGCTCGGCCCGAATTCCGTGTGCCGTCACGCAAGCAGACAACACGCTGAGACGCTGCTCCAAATAACTCCGCTGCTCCTTCCACTCTTTCGCATGGCTCAAACTGAAATCCAACCCGTACGCGACCGGTTCCATGGCATGGAGAATGGTGATCGCAGCCCCCAGCGGTTTGGCAAACTGCACGGCATACTCCAGCGCATCCAGCGAACAGGTCGAGAGATCGATCGGTACCACAATCCGCTTGATGGTGGGAGTTCCCGCCGCACCGGCTGCACCCTTGTCTGCCTTGACCGCCAGGACGGGACAGGGGGAGACACGCACCACCCGCTCCGCCGTGCTGCCCACCAGGACATGATCGAGCCCCGTTCGGCCATGCGTGCCGACCACTAGGAGGTCCGCGCCGATTGTCTGGGCGACGGTTTGAAGCGCCTGGCTGGGAATACCCACTTCAATACGCGTTGTAATCGGTTGACCGGCCGCCTTTGCCCGCTCCTGCACGGCAACCAACTGGCGACTCGCCTCGGCTCGCAAGTGGTCCAGGTACATCTTATTGACTGTGTAGTCCGGATCCATCCCCGGATAGAGTTCCAGCACAGTCACCACACAGAGGTCAGCCTTCCACGTCCCGGCCAGGCTCAGGGCGTACCCCATGGCCCGATCGGCGCAAGCCGAGAAATCGGTGGCGAACAGCATCTGCTTGATCAGAGGCGCCATGGTTTATGCCGCCTCCACATTCAGAAGGAGCAATTCTCCTTTCATGTTCTGATGAATCGAACAACGGAATTCATGCCGCCCCGGCCGCTCCATCACGAATCGAATAACGGCAGATTTTTTCCCGTCCAAAAACACCCCGCCGATGCCCCGGCCATAGGACACAATGCCGCCGGATTCGACTCGCGTCGGGAGGCCGTCGAACATGGTCGATCCGAAATCGTGGCGTTCCTGATCCTCATTGGTGATAGTAATCACCGTCGCCACACCCAGCCGCAGCGGGATCTGTTTCGTGACAAAGGCAAAGTCCTTGATCGCCACCTCGATTCGCTGTTCCGCCTGCGCGCCGCCCTGCGAACACAACGCCAGGACAAAACAGATTGCCAACCAGACACGCCCTCCACTGAGCACCGCCGACCTCTGCTTGAGACCCATGACCATGCCTCCTTATGATGAACTCTTCCCCGTTCGCGTCTTCGCCCGCTTCACCGGCAACGGAACCGTCAAGACCGGGCAGCCGGCCGTTCGCACCACCTTCTCGGCCGTCGTGCCGAAGAAAATCTTTTCGACGCCACCCACCGCTCCTCCATAACTGCCCATCACGACCAAATCAACCCCTTCAACCCGCGCAGTCCTCGAAATTTCCTCAAACGGACAGCCGTCGGCCAGGATTCGCTTGATCGAGATCCCCTTCGCCTCATCCCAGGCCAGGAGTTGCCGGGCACTCAACCGGGCATAGTGGTGCAACTGCTTTTTCTGCTTCGCCGCCTCCGCCGCAGGCGCCAGGCCGAGCCGGTTCAGGGCATCCAGACTTTTGG
>DAONAB010000175.1:0-6710 GCA_035400805.1 Nitrospira sp.
GTGCCGGATTCCACGATCTTGCCTTTGTTCAGCACCAGAATCCGGTCAGCGCGTTGAATGGTACTGAGTCGATGGGCAACCACAAACGTGGTGCGGTTGACCATGAGACGTTCCAGGGCTTCCTGGACGAGCCGCTCTGATTCGGTATCCAACGCCGAGGTGGCCTCGTCAAGCAGCAGAATGCGAGGGTTCTTGAGAATGGCCCGGGCGATGGCGACGCGTTGCCGTTGGCCGCCGGAAAGGTTGATGCCCTTCTCTCCCACGATGGTCTGGTACCCATCCGGAAATCCCGCGATGAACTCGTGGGCATGCGCCGCCTTGCTCGCCGCAAGAATGTCCTCTTCCGTGGCATCCTCGCGGCCATAGCGGATGTTATCGCGGATCGGGCCGCCAAATAAAATCGTATCCTGCGGCACCAGTGCGATCTGCCGATAGAGACTGTCGAGCCGGACGTCCTTCACATCATGCCCGTCTACCGTGAGCCGTCCCGACGTCGGATCATAGAAGCGGTGCAAAAGATTCATGATGGTGGTTTTGCCCGAACCGGTCGGTCCTACGATGGCGATGAGTTCGCCGGGCTTCGCTTCGAACGACACGTCCGAGAGCACAGGCTGTCTGGCGTCATAGGCGAAACTCAGGTGTTCTGCGCGCACGTGCCCACGCACCGGCGGGAGTTCGATCGCGCCGGGAGCATCAGCAATTTCCGCATGCGTGTCGAGAATTTCAAAGACCCGTTGCATGGCCCCCTGCGCTTCTTTGATCTGCGCAAAGACGCGGGCGGCTGATCCAAACGGTCCGATCAGAATGCCGGCAAACAGCACAAAAGCGAACAGGTCGCCGGGAGACACGGTCCCGTCGATGACCTGGCGTCCTCCGTACCACAGCACGGCGGCCGCAGAGGCGAAGGTGACGAACGTGATCGTTGGCACGAACCACGCCATGATGGTGGCGCGGCGCAAAGACAGTTCCATGGCGGTTTGCACTTGCGTCACAAATCGCTGTTCTTCCCGCTTAGTCTGGACGAAAGATTTCACGACCCGGATACCGGCGATGACCTCTTCGACCAACGTGCTGACGGAGGCGGTTTGATCTTGAATGGTGGTGGAGAGCGCGCGTAGGCGTCGACCGAACAGTTTGGCCACCACGACCAGCAAGGGCAGCAGGACGAGGATGAGGAGGCAGAGTTGCCAGTTCATCGCAAACAGGAAGCCCGCGCCGCCGATGAAGGTGACGACCTGCTTAGCCGCGTCGATGGGGGTGTCGGTCACGACGTTCTGGATCACCGTCACGTCGTTCATGAGCCGCGACATCAACTCACCGGTCCGGCGCTTGGAGAAGAAATTGACCGACAGGGTTTGCAGATGGGCGAAGAGATGGGTCCTGAAGTCCGCCATGACCCGTTGCGAGACCCAGGCCGTCAAGTAACTGTGCCCCATGGAGCAGAGCCCTTGCAGCAAGACGAGACCGAGCAGCAGCAGGATCATCTGCGCCATACGGTCGCCATCGTGCTGCACCGTGATGACGTCCCAGAGGGTGCCGCCCAGCCGGAGCAGGGCCAGATTCACGGCGGCTACCGCCATGACCATGATCGCGGCAGCGATCATCCGGGGGACGTAGGGCTTGAGGAAGGGATAGAATCGCTTAAACGAGAACATCGGTGTTACGACAATGGTTTCAGGGGGGCAGGCGCGTAGCGTATCGCCGCTGGTGGCGGCGATACGAAGACGACATGACCTTCGTGATGAGGTAAGAGCGCTAGAGCTGAGCGATGGACTCGATCAGGTTCTTATTGATCGCCACGAAGTCCGATCGATCCTTATCATTGATCAACACGTCAGTTAGACTGATAAACAGTCGCTGCTCTTCGTTGATCGCATCGGACACACGATTACGCATGGGCGGGATGAGAAAATCCCCGACGTAGATACAGTTCACCGTTCGAACGCGAATGCGAACTTTTTTTCCTTCGGGCACGGATCCCTCCGTCCATTATGTCGTGATGGGCTCAGCTCTTGCGACGCAAGAATTTCTGACGCCGGCGCAACTTTTTATACTTGTGCTTGCGCATCTTCTTCCGGCGTTTCTTGAGGACACTCGCCATACATTCAATCTCCAACTGCTAGGCGCGGGAGTCTAGTGGGTTTCGCTTCAAAAAGCAAGTCAAGATTCTGACGTCATGTTTTGCTGCCGGATCATGCGCGGGTCCTCGTGAAGGCGGAGTACGTAGGGGCCAGGGCCGTTGCTTGACCTCTTTCCGCCAAGGTTCCTATACTGCGCCATGTTCAATTCTGACATGCTCCGTTCTGCTGCGCTCGGTCGCCTGCTTCTGGGATTGGTGCTGGTGCTGGTCGTGGGGTGTTCGGGAAAAACCCTTCAGTACAAAGACGATCACGACCGTATTCTCCGGATCGATCAGGCCGTGGAATCCCTCCGGAAGTCCTATGTGGAGAGAGACCGGAGCGCGTTGGAGTCGTTACTGCTCCCCTCCGGAAGTCTGGATCAGCTGCAACGGGATATTCACAGCGATTTCGATACCTTTCGTGAGATTCAATTGGAGTTTTCAGTCGAGCGTATTTTGATTGAAGGCGACAACATTGATGTATTTGTCCATTGGCAGGGCCAGTGGAAGCGGGATCCCGGTGAAGTGGGCACGCGCCAGCGAGGTCACGGTCGATTGGCCTGGGTCGGGACGCAATCCATTTTGCTTCGAGAGGCTCAGGGCGATCTGCCTTTCGGCATGGGCACGCGGGCCAGCCTCGGCGAAGATCCTGCTCGCGGTCAAGCCAAACCCTAGCCATGTCAGCCCGCAGTGCGTCACCCAAAATTGAAACAGACTTTCTCGTCGTCGGAAGCGGCGTCGCCGGGTTGCGTGCGGCCATTGAATTGAGCCGCGCCGGGCGTGTGTTGATGCTGACCAAAGGGCATCCCCTGGAAAGCAACTCCATGTATGCCCAGGGTGGCGTCGCGGTGGCGCTCAGCGAAGAAGACGACGTCGGCAGCCATCTCACCGATACGTTGAAAGCCGGTCACGGCCTCTGTCGTCGCGAGGCCGTACGAGTCCTGGTGGAAGAAGGGCCTGAACGGATTCAAGAACTGATCGCCTGGGGGGCGAAGTTCGACAAAATCGGCAAACGGTTTGCGTTTACCCGGGAAGCTGCACACAGCCGGAGCCGCATCCTCCGTGCGCGAGGCGATGCCACCGGCAATGAAATGGTACGGGCGCTGATGGCCTATGCGGCCAGGCAACCGCGCATTCAGCGGTTGGATCGGCGGTTTACCGTCGACCTCGCGGTGGTCGATGGGCGTTGCTGCGGCGCCATTGTCTTAAACGAGATGTCGGGGGAGCGCACCGTCCTGCCGGCCAGCGCGGTGGTTCTGTCGACCGGCGGAGCGGGACAGGTCTACGCGCGGACGACGAATCCAGGCAATGCCACGGGCGACGGCATGGCGATGGCATTGCGGGCCGGAGCGCTGCTGATGGATATGGAGTTCGTGCAGTTCCATCCTACCTCGCTCTATCTACCGTCGAGTCCGCCCTTCTTACTGTCCGAGGCTATTCGCGGGGAGGGCGGGCAGCTACGGAACATCAAGGGCGAGTTATTCATGCACCGGTACCACCCGGACGGCGCATTGGCGCCGCGTGATGTGGTCTCGCGGGCGATCTGGTCGGAAATGGCCGCCACGCGCGCACGCCATGTGTATCTCGATGTCACGCACCTGGGCGCGGCCTTTGTTAAACGCCGGTTCCCGACCATTTATGCGACCTGCCTGCGTTATGACATCGATATGACGGAGGAGTGGATTCCCGTGTCACCCAGCGCGCATTACATGATGGGCGGCGTGTGGACAGACGTGCATGGCGCGACCACGTTGCCTGGACTGTATGCGGCGGGAGAAGTGGCCTGCAGCGGTGTGCATGGAGCCAATCGATTGGCCAGCAATTCATTGCTGGAGGGGTTGGTCTTCGGTATGCGGGCTGCGCAATCGGCCGTGGCCCATGCGGGGCATTTTCCCGAGTCGAGGTCGTTGCCTTCGATTGAAGAGCTGGAACAGGGGCGACCGACCGACCTCGATGATCCGGAAAAGCTCAGGAGTTCGCTCCGTCGCCTGATGTGGGGAAAGGTGGGGCTTGTGCGATCAGGAGATTCGCTGATCAGTGCGTCAGCGCAATTGGTCCGCTGGATGCGCTTGCTGGCCAAACCCTTTTCCTCACGGGCTGCGTTGGAAGTCAAAAACATGGTGCAGGTGGCGCGCTGCATCACGGATGCCGCCTTGTGGCGGGAGAATAGTGTCGGGGCCCACTATCGGTCGGACTTTCCCGAAGCCAAGCGGCAGGGGTGGCGGAACCATAGTCAGTTGTTGTTAGGAGTGGGACAGGTTAACGGGATGCCGTCGAAGGAGCGAGACCTCGTGCTTGCGACCGAGGCGCCTGCGAGCCGTAGGTCCGGGAAGAAGACGCCCGCGCGTTCATGAGAAACGTGCGATAGTGGCCGAGGACTTTGAGGACATACTGCCGAGTTTCCGGAATCGGAGGGAGGCCTCGATAGCGCTCCACCGCATGTTCCCCCGCATTGTAGGCTGCTAACGCCAACGGCAGATTGCCGTTAAACCGGTCGAGCAGTTGCCGTAAGTATTTTGTTCCCCCGCCGATATTGTCATCTGGATTGTACGAATCCCGCACATCGAAGCGCATGGCGGTCTGGGGCATGAGCTGCATCAACCCGACGGCCCCTGCATGTGACACGGCCAGCGGATCGAAATCCGACTCGGTCTTGATCACGGCCCGGATCAGCGCCGGATGCAGGCGATGAGCGCGGGAATGACGCGCGATCACCGGATCCAGTTCGCGATCGGACATGACGGTACGAGAGCGAGGCAGGTCCGATATCACGCGTTTGTATCGTGAATCATTCGGCACATTGGTGAGCGAAATGGTGCCGTTGGCATCGATATATTGATACACCTCGGCCCGCGCTGGAAGGGCCAGCAGCAAGGTTGCAGACAGGAGCAGGAGCGGCGTGGTGCGGGTGGACAAAGACATCATAGTCGAGAAGTCTGACCGTTTTGGCGTCTATGACCGATGATTCAACCGTAGCAGCTGACCCCCTACCTGTCAAAAGACACAGGCCGACATTCCTCTCGGGCGAGATCACATAAACTATTGATTAATAAATGAATTTTAGAAATGTTACGAGGCAAGTGGCTCGAGGAATCTGTGGCGGCTGGCGGCGAATCGTGCCTTGATCCGCGCGGTCAAGGGCCCCGGGCGACCGTCGCCGATCGGGAAGGAGTCAACCCGTGAAACCGGCATGACCTCCATGCTGGTGTTGGTCAGAAAACATTCATCGGCCTGGCGCAGATCCGCCACGTGGTAATGGCCTTCCTTCACCGGCAGGCCTTCCTCCCCGGCGAGGGTCATGACGATCGCCCGCGTGATGCCGTCTAAAATACCGCAGTCCAGGGCCGGCGTATGCACGGTGCCGTTCGAGATGAAGAAAAGATTGCTGATCGTGCATTCGGTCAATTCTTCCCGCCAATTCAGAAACAGGCTGTCAAAGGTGCCCGCGGCGATCGATTCGCGTTTCGCTAAAATGTTGTTGAGGAAATTCGTGGATTTGATCTGCGGGGACAGGGCTTCGGGCAGGTTGCGCCTCGTGTTGGCGACGGTGAGCGTGACGCCGTCGCGGGACAATGCCGGCGGAGACGGATGAAGCGCCTTGGTCAGAATGACAACCGTAGGACGGGGGCAGAGCGCGGGATCCAGGCCAATCTCTCCTTCGCCGCGAGAGACCGTGATGCGGAGATAGGCATCGACGTGATGGTTCCCGACTTCATTGCGGCGCATGGCCTCATGAAGCAGGTCCGGCCATTGCGCCTCGGGAATGGGAAGGGTGAGTCCGATGGCCTCTGCCGAGCGTCGCAGCCGGGCCAGATGTTGGTCGCGCATGAAAATGCGGGAGCCGTACGAGCGAAGCGTTTCATAGACGCCATCCCCGTAGAGAAATCCGTGATCCAACACCGACACGACGGCGTGTTCTTTCGGCACGAAACGATCATTGAGGAATACCCACATCAGCGGTCAGCCTCCAGAATGTTAAAAAACGCGCCCGCCTTGGCGAGCGTTTCGTCATATTCTCGATCGGGATCCGAATCGGCCACAATGCCGGCGCCCACTTGCAGGTAGCCACGGTTTTTCGTCAGGACCAGGGTGCGAATGAGGATGTTCAGGTCCAGGTCCCCGCTCCAGCTGAAGTAGCCGAGCGCTCCGGTGTACAGCCCGCGGCGCACCGGTTCCAGTTCTTCGATGATTTCCATGCAACGGAGTTTCGGCACACCGGTGATCGTGCCGCCCGGAAAGACGGCCCGGACGAGGTCGAAGGGGGAGGTGCCCGGTTGCAGCGTGCCGACCACCTCCGAGACCAGATGGCTGACATGCGAGTATTGCTCGATGGTCATGAACTCGTCCACCCGGACCGATCCGTATCGGCACACCTTTCCGAGATCGTTTCGCTCGAGATCCACCAACATGACATGTTCCGCACGTTCCTTGGGGCTGGCCAGGAGTTCGGCGCGCAAGGTCAGATCCTGCGGCTGCCCGTCTCCCCGAGGCCTGGTGCCTGCGATAGGTCTCGTATCAGCCCGGGAACCGGATAGTCTCACGAGTCGTTCAGGAGAACTGCTGACGAGACACAGCTCGGGGAATTGCACGA
>DAONAB010000176.1:0-6709 GCA_035400805.1 Nitrospira sp.
ACGAAAGGATGTCCGCTATGAGCGAGGCCCATACACAGAACGGTTCCAGCAACGGGCACGGCGCCAAGCCCTCGACCGCGCGCCTGACCACCACCCCTTTTACGGCCTCGCGCAAAGTGCATATCGATGGCACGCTTTCCGGCGTCCGGGTTCCTATGCGAGAAATCAGCCTCTCCCCGACACACGCGACGAACGGCAATGGCGGGCTGCCCAACCAACCGATTACCGTGTACGACACCTCCGGCCCCTATACCGATCCCCATGTCACGATTGACGTGCGCGCCGGATTGCAGCCCTTGCGCCGAGCCTGGATCGATGCGCGGCAGGATACGGAAGAACTCCCGCAGGTGACCTCGAACTACGGCCGTCAGCGCGCGTCTGATCCGAAGCTGACAGATCTCCGGTTCACGCATATTCGCAAACCGCTCCGGGCCAAGGCCGGACGGAACGTCAGCCAGATGCATTACGCCAAAAAGGGCATCATCACGCCGGAGATGGAGTTCATCGCGATCCGGGAGAACCAATCCCGCGCACGAGCCAAAGACTTGATGGCCTCAAGCAATGGCCATGGCGGCGGCGTGCTGCAGCATCCCGGCCAGGCATGGGGCGCTCGCATCCCGAACATCATCACTCCTGAGTTCGTGCGCGACGAAGTCGCCCGCGGCCGCGCCATCATCCCCAACAATATCAATCACCCGGAAACCGAGCCCATGATCATCGGCCGGAATTTCCTCGTGAAGATCAACAGCAACATCGGCAACTCGGCCGTCGCTTCGACGATCGAAGAAGAAGTCGAAAAAATGATCTGGTCGATCCGCTGGGGCGCGGACACCGTGATGGACCTCTCCACCGGCAAGAACATTCACGAGACGCGTGAATGGATCATTCGCAACTCGCCCGTCCCGATCGGCACCGTGCCGATTTATCAGGCGCTCGAAAAGGTCAACGGCAAGGCGGAGGATCTGACTTGGGAGCTGTTCCGCGATACCCTGATCGAACAGGCCGAGCAGGGCGTGGACTATTTCACGATTCACGCCGGCGTGCGGCTGCGGTACGTGCCGATGACGGCAAAACGCATGACGGGCATTGTCTCGCGCGGCGGCTCCATTCATGCCAAATGGTGCCTCGCACACCATCAAGAGAACTTTGCCTATACCCATTTCGAAGAGATCTGCGAAATCATGAAAGCCTATGACGTGGCCTTCAGCTTGGGTGACGGGTTGCGGCCCGGCTCCATCGCCGATGCCAATGACGAGGCGCAATTCGCCGAATTGGAAACCCTCGGCGAACTGACCAAGATCGCCTGGAACCATGACGTGCAGGTGATGATCGAAGGGCCCGGCCATGTGCCGATGCATATGATTCAAGAGAACATGGAAAAGCAGCTCAAGGAATGCCAGGAGGCGCCCTTCTATACGCTGGGACCGCTGACGACCGATATCGCGCCGGGCTACGACCACATTACCTCCGGCATCGGCGCCGCCATGATCGGCTGGTACGGCTGTGCCATGCTCTGTTACGTGACGCCGAAGGAACATCTGGGACTGCCGACCAAGGAAGACGTGAAGGTCGGCGTGGTCACATACAAAATCGCCGCGCATGCGGCGGATCTGGCGAAGGGACATCCGGGCGCACAAGTTCGCGACAATGCCATGTCGAAAGCGCGGTTCGAATTTCGCTGGGAAGATCAGTTCAACCTCGCCCTCGATCCGGAGACGGCCCGCGCCTATCACGATGCGACGCTGCCGGACAATGCGGCGAAGGTGGCCCATTTCTGCAGCATGTGCGGACCGCATTTCTGTTCGATGAAGATCACCCAGGATGTCCGTGACTACGCAGCCAAGAAGGAACTGGAAGAGCAGCAGGCCATCCAGATCGGGATGAAGGAAAAATCAGAAGAGTTTAAAAAAGCCGGCTCCGAGATTTATCTATAAGGTGGGGCAACATGGCTGCTCGGCGAAGCCGTAGGCGAGTCTAGACCGGAGGCGTACCCTCAGAGGTAGGTCGAGGGACTTAGACGAGCTGAGAACGAAGCTGAACGCCATGTTTAACAGCCGCTGAAGGGGAACACTGCATGGGAAAGCCGAAACCTGCACCGTTACGCGAACGCGACATTACCCGCCAGATTGCGCGGGAATATTATAAAGAGTTCGATCAACTGATCGAGAGCGATGTCATCATCGTCGGCGCCGGCCCTTCCGGTCTGATCTGCGCCCATGACTTGGGCAGAATGGGCATCAAAACACTGATCGTCGAGCAGAGCCTTGCGCTGGGCGGAGGGTTCTGGTCCGGTGGCTACCTGATGAACAAGGCCACGATCTGTGCCCCGGCGCACAAGATCCTCAAGGAAGTAGGCGTGCCCTGCAAGCAGATCAAGGAATGCCCCGGCATGTACATGGTGGATCCCCCGCATGCGACCGGCGCGCTGATCGCGGCCGCCTATGACGCCGGCGCGAAGATCATGAACCTGACGCGGGTGGTCGATCTGATTCTGCGCCGCGAAGGGGTGCTCGAAGGGGTCGTGGTCAACAGCACCACCGCCGAAATGGCCGGACACGATATTATCCATGTCGATCCGATCGCATTAGAGAGTAAAATCGTGGTCGACGCCACCGGGCACGACGCAGTGGTGGTCAACCTCCTGCACAAGCGGGGACTCTATCAGCAAGTGCCTGGCAACGGAGCCATGTGGGTGTCGCGCTCGGAAGAAGAAGTCATGGATCGAACCGGGGAAGTCTCGCCCAATTGCTTCGTCATCGGTCTGGCGGTTGCAGCGGTATTCGGCACGCCACGCATGGGGCCGGCGTTCGGCTCGATGTTACTCTCCGGCCGTTACGGCGCCGAATTGATTAGAGAGAAACTGAAGAGTCGCTAACTCAGACTATACCCTGCGGCTTCTCAAACGGGTGACCGGCAAGGCCGCAGGAAGCGAAATCAACGAGGCGTACTCTGGTAGTACGTCGAGTTGATTGAGCGCCCGAGAACGCAGCCGGAAACCCGTTCGAGAAGCCGTTTATGGATGTACAAGATTTTCTCATACAGGGTGATGGCAGCGAGGAAGACAAGCGTGAAGCCTGGCAACTGTTTCAGCAAGCCTACGAACAGCAGATGAAGGGGCAGCTGGAAGAAGCGGTCAGCCTGTATAAACTGTCGCTCGCCACCCATCAGACGGCCGAAGCCTATACGTTCCTCGGCTGGACCTATAGCTTCATGGGCAAGCTGGACGAAGCGATCGAGGAATGCCACAAGGCGATCTCGTGTGATCCACACTTCGGCAACCCCTACAACGACATCGGCGCCTATCTGATTGAAAAAGGCGACCTCGACGAGGCGATTCCCTGGTTTCAAAAGGCCATGCAGGCCACACGGTATGAAAGCCCGGCATTCCCCCATCTGAATCTAGGACGCGTCTACGAACGCCAGGGCAAATGGAGTGACGCCATCGACTGTTATAAGCAAGCGCTGGCCCTCAATCCCGATTATGCGTTAGCCAAGAAAGCCCTGGGACGCCTTATCAGCTCACTGAACTAGCCCGGCGGGACGCGATGAACAACACCATTTTAGTAGCCGTCACCGACATTTTCTTTTACACCAAGGTGCGCGACGCCTTGCGCCCGCAGGGCTATACCCTGGAGCGGATCCGCAATCAGGACGAGGTGGCGGAAAAAGCGGCTGCGGTGAACCCCGCCGCGCTGATCCTGAACATGAACGACCTGACGGTGGATGCCTTCAAAGCGCTGGAAACCATTCAGAGCAATCCCGCCCTGCACGCGCTTCCCATCCTGGCCTTTGCCAATCACGAAGAAGTCGACACGTGGCGTCGCGCGAAGGAACTCGGCGTGACCAAAGTCGTATCCCGGAACGAATTTTCGGCTCGCACGAAAGATCTCGTTGACGAAATTATTCATCCTCAGCCTTCCATCCAAGCCTGAGGGCTGCGCCGGATAAAGGATCATCGGTTTCCCTATGAAACACTCTCGCCTCCACAATCAGCACCAGCAGCTCGGCGCCACATTCGAAGACGTCACGGGATGGTCCGTGCCCGCGCATTTTGGCGATGCCTCAGCAGAACATGCCGCCGTACGCAACAGTGTCGGGATTGCTGACCTGTCACACCGCGGGAAGATGCGGGTGACCGGCGATGACCGCATCAAGTGGCTCCAGAGCATCATCAGCAATGACATTCTCCCGCTCCAGCCCGGGCAAGGCCGCTATTCCAGTTTCCTGACCCACAAGGGGAAAATGCTCGGCTATTTTCGTGTCTACGTCCAAAGCGACGCCGTCTGGATTGAAGATGTCGGTGAGGTGGGTGAGGCCACATTCCAAGCACTCCGTAAGTTTCTTCTCTACGGCACCAAAGCCAAGATGGAGAATTGCGTGGAAAGCTGGGGCTTACTCTTGGTCAGCGGACCGAAATCCGCCGACGTCGTGTCGGCGGCATTCGGCGTCGACGTGCGTACCTTGCAAGCTCTCCAGACCATCCCCACTACGATCGGCGGCCATGCCGCGCTGATCATGCGCACGGAAGAAACTGGCGAACAGGATCTGGAAATTCTCCTGCCCGCTGATGGCCTGACCGCCGCATGGAGCCAGCTGATGACTGCGGGCGCCCCGTTCGACATTACACCCGTCGGGTCTCAGGCACGCGAGTTGTTGCGGATCGAGGCGGGGCTTCCCAAGGCTGGCCCTGATCTCAATGAAGAAATTGTTCCGCCCGAAGCGAACCTGGAAGGAAAAGCGTTCAGCCTCTCAAAGGGCTGTTATCCAGGCCAGGAAGTCGTCGCGCGCATGGATACGTATGGAAACGTCCGCCGGCATCTGGTGGGCTTAACCATTCCGGATCAAATCGTTCCCCCGCCGGGAGCGAAGCTGTTCAGTGGAGATCGGGAAGTGGGATGGGTCAGCAGCGCCGTGTGGTCGCCGCAGCGTAAGGCGGCACTGGCCTTCGCGTTTCCTCTGCGGGACTTCTCAGCGCCGGACACGCAACTGACGGTGGAAGTGGCAGGGACGCGCCATCAGGCTACCGTCCATGCCCTTCCGTTATACGTTCGTGCTTAGCAGAATATTGGAAACGTCCGCGAGCGTCGGGCTCGCCTCGTTCAGCGCCTCAGCGTACCCTCGAGAATACGCCCCCACGCTTCAGCGGTGTTCTACTTTTCGGGATTGCGCACGGCCGAGACGGCTGAAGCGAATCCGAGCAGGCTCTTCCGCTCTTCGTCTTCCAGCGCCAACAACAAATGGGTTTCTTCGGCGTGCATCAGGCGCAGGCTCAGGAACGGCTCTTCACGACGCTTCTCCCGGTTGTCCCACATGGCATCGATGACCTGCACCTTGTCCAACTGGCCGACCGACACGACATCGTAGCGGAAATAGGAATCCCCGATCACAATGTCAAAAATCACATTCCCTGCCGTCAACAGGATAAGATTGAACCGGCCCTGATCTTCATACCCTTCCGGCAAAAACTTGTTGATATGGCAGCGCGCCACTTTGCGATCGCCAAGGGCCGCGCGGAACTTGAGCTGTAACGCCTCATAATCGATCTGGAGCGCCTTTTCGTCCGCATTGGTCGCACCCACCGCTGCATTCTTCGCCTGTTCAAATACGTCATCCGCTGACAACAACCCTGCCATAGCGCCTTACTCCTTCGTTACAAGACTGTCTGATGTGTATGATGTCATCTACGTTCAGAGGCCGCGTGCGGCGCGTCTGGCTCGTATCGACCGGGCCACCCCGACCAACGCAATCCCCGCCCAC
This sequence comes from Nitrospira sp., assembly GCA_035400805.1. GTDB lineage: Bacteria > Nitrospirota > Nitrospiria > Nitrospirales > Nitrospiraceae > Nitrospira_A. The sequence continues at coordinate 5,758 of DAONAB010000176.1, forward strand.
GCGAATTCCAGCAGGACAAACCCCACTCGTCGATCTTCAATTGCCACGATCCCCAGCAACAGCGAGCCGATGATGTTCAGGGCCAGATAGCCCGCGTCCAGCTCGCGCCAGGTGCCGGCCTGAATGAGGCCATAGGCGATGAGCACCATGAGAGCTCCAATCACCGATATGACCTGCATGATCATGGGTTTGCTCGCACACTCGGCCCGCATCGAACTGGAGAACGGGGTACGGTACCTGGCAGCTCAACAGGATTGCAAGCGAAATTCCCGGCGAGGTAGAAGCCAGCGATGCAGATCGCGTCGGGGCCATCTTGCCCTCCACCGGACAACAACCGTATCGAACGCCGGACGCTGCATTGCATTTGCAGGGTCATCTCCGGCATACTTTGCCAGAATGATTGGGAGGCACAGATGAGCGGACAGAGTTGCTTAATCGATGGGTGTCAGGCGAGAGTGTATGCGCCGGCAGGCACCCGTTCCGTCTGCAAGGATCACTTTCTGGGATTTCTGACCTGGCGACGGAGACGTGGCCCCCAAATGTTCCGAAAGTACGCTGGCATGACGATGGAAGAGCGTGATGTCATCGCAGGTGAGTGGCTTCAGACGCTTGGCACCAAGGACCTCGCCCATCCGATCCCCGGATTGTAAGCCTCGTTCTGCAACACACCGTCCGTCCCCTACGTCGTCTTGCCAGGCTAGGTCGACGACGTTTCCACAGCATCCACATCACTTCGTTTCATCAGAGTGCCGAGAGGCATCGCGCGTGTGGAGCAGTTTCCCTTCTAGCGCCGCCTTCAGCAACTGCGCCGTATTTGAAACCCGCAGCTTTTTCATCATATTGGCCCGGTGAGTATCCGCAGTCTTCATGCTGATCTTCAGCAGTGCCGCAATGCTGCGATTCGTGTGCCCATCCCAGATCAAACGGAGAATTTCCAGCTCGCGAGGCGTCA
>DAONAB010000177.1:0-6607 GCA_035400805.1 Nitrospira sp.
CATGGCGAGTCGGATGCTCCACTCTGGTCCTTTTCACTCGATCAATATGCCGACGACGTGGCCGCACTGCTCGACCATCTGAACATTCCGCAGGCTGTGTTGGTGGGACTCTCCATGGGTGGATACGTCAGCCTGGCATTTTCACGAACCTACGGCAAACGACTGCTCGGACTAGTACTCGCCGATACTCGAGCGCAGGCGGATAGTCCGGACGGACGGACCGGACGCTTTCATCTGGCACAAACCGCGTATACCCAAGGCACCGAAACGGTGGCGAATACCATGCTTCCGAAGTTGCTTGGCGCCACATCGCTGAACAACAAACCCGAACTGGTGGAATCGATTCGCCGAACGATTCACCAGGCGCCGGTGAGCGGGATTCTCGTCGACTTGATGGCGATGGCAGACCGGCGTGACTCCACTACCCATCTGTCAGCCATTCTCTGCCCGACCCTCGTCGTCATTGGAGAGGAAGATCATACGACGCCGCTCGTCGACGCTCAATTAATGGCCGAGCGCATACCGCATGCCCGGCTGGCTATCATTCCAGCCGCCGGGCATGTGAGCAATTGCGAACAACCTGAGCTGTTTAACGATCTACTGCGAGGATTCGTCGAGGAGTTGCGGTCAAGGGCGGGAGAACCTAGCTTCCGTCTTTGACGCTGCTGCCACGAATTAGCTTGAGGAATTCTTCGCGGGTCTGCTGTTGGGTGCGGAACACCCCCAGCATAGAACTGCTCACGGCGACGGTATTTTGCTTTTCGACCCCGCGCATCATCATGCAGAGATGCCGTGCTTCCATCACGACTGCAACACCATGGGCATTCAACTTTTTCTTAAGCGTTTCGGCGATTTGAAGCGTCAGGCGTTCCTGCACTTGGAGGCGCCGGCTGAAGGCATCCACCACCCGCGGAATCTTGCTGAGTCCGACGACTTTCTTGTTCGGTAGATACCCCACATGGCACTTGCCGAAAAATGGCAACAAATGATGCTCGCACATACTGAAGAAATCGATATCTTTCACGATCACCATTTCGTCGTACTCTATGGGGAAGAGGGCACCATTGAGTAAGTGATCGATGTCCTGCCGGTAGCCTTGGGTCATAAAGCGCATCGCCTTCGCGACACGTTTGGGCGTGTTCAGCAGACCATTGCGACTCGGCTCTTCCCCCAACTCGAGCAACAGCTTCGTCATCAACCCTTCGATCGGGTCCTCGGCGGTGGGCGTTGCAGTGGCACGCGACCGTCTGGCGCGGGACCCCGAAACTACTTTAGCCATGCCTCACTCCATCTTCTCTCCGCACCTGCTTCGCGGATCCGGAATATTCGAAATAGTTGTCTCGCGTCTCGATCACACCCACTTTTACGAGGCGCCCCCCCGGGACGTGGTCAACCAAAAGATCCCAAATGAGCAACACCAGATTCTCTCCGGTGGTCGTTTGCGTCGCAAACTCCGGATCCTTATTCAAATCCTGATGATCAAAGCGTTCCACCACAATTCGATGAACCACTTCGTCAAGCTTAGATAGAGTCACCACCTTATGGGTCCGGGAGTCTATGTCGCCCCTCACCGAAACGAACACTACATAGTTATGCCCATGTCCGTTGGGGTTGTTGCATTTGCCGAATGTGGCCCAATTTTCGTCGGACGATAACTGATCGGTGTGCAATCGATGAGCCGCGCAGAAACGATAACGGCGCGTAATGGTGGCCTCAGACATCCGGACAATTCTCCAGCACGATCATCAAAACAAACAAGCCGGGAGGGCTACCCGCTAGAGAGGGAGCCACTCCCGGCTTGATGCGTCACTCAACGAAACATCTGCACTCCGGTTGGATGAGAACCGGAAGGCTCTTATGCACTGAAGGAACTGCCGCAGCCACAGGTGGTCTTGGCTTGAGGATTCTTGATCGAGAAGCCGGACCCTTGCAAGCTGTCGACGTAATCGACTTCCGCACCTTGCAACAGCGGAGCGCTCTGAGAATCCATGATGACCTTCACCTCACCCTTTTCAATGACCGTATCGTCATCGGCCATTTTCGACTCGAAGGCCATTCCATACTGATACCCGTGGCATCCACCGCCACGAACATAAATTCTCAGACCGACCACGTCTTTTTCCTCGGTCATCAATTCTTTTATCTTCTGTTCTGCCAATTGCGTAATCGTTACCATTCGTTATTCCTCCTTCTGGTCTGCGTGTTCGGCACGTTATGTTACTTTACCATCTCGCGGGAACTTACGGAAGCCCGGTCCCTTTTTTCCCGAACTCGCTGGACGACGCTGAGGTCGGTTGGACCCACTTGGTTTCAGGAACCCGAACCACTACATCGCCTAATACCTTTGCCTGACAACCAAGCCGGTGCCACGGCTCAGAGAGGGCTTCGCGGTCCAAAAGATCCTGTTCGTCGAAATCAATCTCCGACAGGTTCTCCCCACCCATTTGCACTTCAACCCGGCAGGTCGTACAGGACGCGTTGCCACCGCAGTCGTGATTGAGTTCAAAACCGACTGCCTTGGCAGCTTCCAGCAAGGTGAGGTTTAATTCCACCTCCCCGCTGCGCCCGTCCGGATGGAGAAAACTCACGCGCGGCATCTGCCGACTCCTCTACGCCTTCGCGCCGGTTGCGGCCTGCGCCGGCTGGAACGGACAACGATGCAACCGAATATGCTCTTCGAATTCATGCTGAAATAACCGCAGGCTACTTTGCACGAGCACTGCCGCACCGGTAATGAGCGTGCAATACCCTGTTCCCTTTACGAAACCACAGAGTTGCAGGAGGGAGTCCAGATCCTTTTGGCCACCCTCGCCTCGCTCGATTTTCTCGACCAGCGTGGCGAGATTGATCGTGCCCATTCGGCAAGGAGGACATTGCCCGCAACTCTCACCCTTGAAAAAGTTCGAATATTTGAGGGTTGCCGCCACCATGCACGTGGCGTCATCAATGACAATGGTCCCGGCCGAACCCAGCCCGGTCCCAGCCTTCTTGAGCGAATCGAAATCCATCGGCAGGTCCAGCTGATCAGCCGTGATCATCGAGAACGCAGGACCTCCCGGAAACACCGCCTTGATCTTCCGACCGTTCGGAACACCCCCGCCACAGGTTTCAATGAGATCCCTGATGGTGACGCCCATCGGCATTTCATACACACCAGGCCGATTGACGGAACCACTGAGTGAGAAGAGCATCGTGCCCGGACACTTCTCCGTCCCCACCTGAGTGAACCACGCCGCCCCATTTTTCAAAATCTGCGGGATGTTGCACAAGGTTTCGACGTTGTTCACCAACGTCGGTTTCCCGTATAAGCCGAAATCGGTCGGATAAAACGGCGGCTTCTGCCGGGGCATCGCTGGACGCCCTTGCATCGATTCCAACATCGCCGTCTCTTCTCCCGCCACATAGCTGCCGTGACCGGAGAACACCTCCAGGTCCAAATCCACCCCCGTACCGAGAATGTTTTTCCCTAGCAGACCGCGTTCACGAGCCTGGGCGATGGCTTTCCTCAGATTCGCTTCCTCTTCCTGATATTCATGATTGACGTAGATATACGACGCCTTTGCATTGACCGTTCGGGAGGCGATCAGACAACCTTCAATCAATTGATGCGGGATATGCTTGAGGAGGTGCCGGTCCTTGAAGGTTCCCGGCTCATGCTCACCGGCATTGCACACAAAGTATCGTTCCGGCACGCGATGGTTGAGGACCTTGTCCCATTTGACGCCGGTTGGAAACCCTGCTCCGCCCCGTCCACGCAGACCGGCCTTCTTGATCTCGGCGACCACATCAGCCGGCGTGAGATCCTTCAGGCATTTTTTCCATGCGTCGTAGCCGCCCGTCTTGAGGTAGGGATCAATTTCCCAGGGCGCCCCATCAAGTTTCTGCAATACCCGTGGTTGAGGTAGGGTCACGTTGTTCCCTTTCGGGGGCTATACCCCCAGGTTAGCAGGTAGCTACTATACGGCTGCGCTTTGAGAGCCGTCAAGCCACGTTCGCCTGATTAGGCCTCAATCTCAATCAGTTAGGCCTGTTAGACCTACACCAACTCAGTCCAAAGACTCGCCGGCACTGACCGATTACTCTCATCACGGCGTGTGCGCAAGAAAAAGGGGACTGATCATCCGCTCGGATGACCAATCCCCATCACTCTGTCCACGCGTGATACTACTTTAAATGGCTCCCTGCGCCCATGAAAAATAGCATTGGAATAGACAACAGGAAGTTAACCCTCGAAGCATAGAGAGCAGTTTTACCCCACTGCGCCATCTCTGGCGGAGCTGGTGTTCCCTGTGCCGCGGCGGCCACCGCGGCAATCACCTTCTTTTGATTGGGCCAGATGATCCCGTGGACGTTCCCCATCATGATGATGCCAAGGAGCCCACCGATCCCGAGTGCCAAAGCGCCCGTGCCCCCCTTCGAATAGAGGTAGCCATAGAGCACGATACCTGCCAGGACGGTCACCGTGGCCCCATGGCGGAACCAATTCAGGGCCGCGGGCATGAGCTTCGGGATGACGATGTTCTTCGTCGGCCCGTCCAGGCTCTTGAGAAAACCCGCATTAATCAGGTTGAAGAAATACAACAGTCCGATCCAGGTAATGCCCGCCAAAAAGTGGACCCAGCGGACAACCAGACCGAACCAGTCGGCCTCGCCCGCTCCCACCCCGGCCATACCCAGATAGACGACTATCAATCCGACAGCAAGCGCAACTCCTGCGCCCAATGTCTGATACGGATCCTCGAGAAATTTCATACGCCCCCCAACTGTAACGGTTTACTGCCAACCACGTTCTCTACTGCAGGCTGCCGAGCCTTGTCAAGCAACCTGCCATCCGCGCTGCCTGAGTGGCGGCCGCCTATGCCGTCAACAGCCGATCAACCACGCCACACAAGTCCCGCACCGCATCGGAGGAGGCCTGGAGCGCCGTCCGTTCCTCGGCTGTCAGATCATATTCCACAATGGATTCCCCACCCCCACGGCCGAGCATGACCGGCACGCCGACGATGACATCTTTTAATCCGTACTCTCCCTCGCACAACATGGCGCAGGGCACCACACGCTTCTGATCCTTCATGATCGCCTCAACCATATCCACCGCGGCGGCTGACGGCGCGTAAAAGGCGCTGCCGGTTTTCAGCAATCCGACAATTTCAGCCCCGCCATCCTGCGTACGCTTGATCAAGGCCGAGAGCCGCTCCGGTGACAGTCGGTCCGTGATGGGCTTGCCCGCCACAGTCGTTTGGCGAACCAGCGGCACCATGGTATCGCCATGACCGCCCAACACCATCGCTTCCACATCCGTCCCCGGCACGTCGAGTTCCTCGGCAACGAAGGATCGGAGCCGCGCGGTATCCAACACGCCCGCCATCCCGAGCACCCGCGATTTCGGCAGCCCGCTGACCTTTCGTGCCACATGCACCATGGCATCCAGTGGATTGGTCACCAGGATCAGAATGATGTTCGGTGAACGCGACACCAATTCCTGCACGACGGTCTTGACGATTTTGGCGTTGGTGCCGAGGAGTTCATCCCGGCTCATGCCTGGCTTTCTTGGAATCCCCGACGTAATGACCGCAATGGACGACCCGGCCGTCTCATCATATCCATTCGTCCCGACCACGCGGGTGCTGTACCCGCAGACGGGACCGGCCTGGGTGATATCCAATGCTTTCCCTTGCGGAATTCCCGGCACAATGTCGACCAGCACGACATCATAGACATTCTTCTCGGCCAACCGCTGCGCGGCCGTTCCACCGACATTACCCGCGCCCACTACTGTAATCTTTGGTCGTCCCATTATTTCCACCTCGTGAAGCGTGACACATGAGGCTTTAAGCGCCAAGTCCCCTTAGCACCTGCCCCACACGCGTTACGCCGGTTCGTGCCCCGTCCAGCCGCCGACCTTGAAATTGATCGTGCAGACGAAATTATCGCCGTCATAAAAATTCACTTTGATTTTCTTCTTCCCGTAGTTCGCCGCAAGAAAGTCCTCGGGCGCATCCACCAGCCCCTGATATCCGCCCGGCGGGTACTCACCCAGCTCATGGAACACCACGATCATGCCGGCCTTCACTTCCTGTAAAATCTTGGCTGTGCACCGCGGATAGATTTCCCAGAACTTGGCGTCGATGGCTTCCCGCGTCGGTTCAGGGCGTTCCTCGCCAGGCTTGAAGTCTCGATTCGCAAACTTGGCCTGCCGTCTCACGTAGGGATATTGATGGCCCGTGAACAATTTATAGAGCCAGGGCGGCACGGTCGGTCGAGGCGACTGCTCAATCATGATTCGTATGCTCCAGTGCTGAAAAGACCCAGTGCGAGGCCGGTCAGGCCGTCAGCCGATGGTAAATCCTCGGGAGCTTCTCCGGCAACCCCTCCACCCGATCAATCACCACATAGCGCACATCGCCGTACATCCGTCGCACATACGGATCCGCCTGTTTGTCGATCGTGATACAAACCGGTTCAATCCCGCTGGCCCGAGCTTCCCGCAAGGCCATGCGTGTGTCTTCCAATGAATAGTCGTCTTTATAGCCGTCATCCAATGGACGACCGTCGCTGATCATGACCAACAATCGCGTTTTGGCCTGACGAGCAAGTAATTTGGTCG
>DAONAB010000178.1:0-6605 GCA_035400805.1 Nitrospira sp.
ATTCATTCACGACCTGCGGCGACCTCTCCCGGCACAGGCGCTGTCATGTCCCGCGGGCGGCGTGACGACCGGTCCTGCTCTTGCGGCAATACCTGTCAGGATTGTCGCGCCAGGAAGAGGGAAACAGCACTGCCGCACGCCTGGTCGGGGCCGGTTCCATCCCTGGTGCCTGAAGTGCTTGCGTCGCCCGGAACGGCGCTGGAATCCGGATTCCGCAGGCAAATGGAGTCGCGCTTCGGACATGATTTCGGAAAGGTGCGGGTGCATCGTGACGCCAAGGCGGCGGCATCGGCCGAGGCGGTCCAAGCCAGGGCCTACACTGTCGGCCATGAAATTGTGCTGGGCGCTGCGGCGGCCTGGCCGGAGAGCCGGGACACCCTGCCGTTGTTGAGCCATGAATTGGCCCATGTGGTGCAACAAGACAAGGTTTTCGGAGGCTCGGGGCAGTCGGGCCTGGTACAACGGGCCGGGTTGGATCAGCCGATCAGTAAACAGGACGCATCTGGGGCCTCCGGACTACACGAACCGGATTGCGACGCACGTGTGGCGGATCTCTTTCTGCTGGGGGCGATTCAGTGTCCCCAGCGTCCGGAATGTTGTTTTGCGCAGGTGCATGATCGGAAGAATCACAACCTCACGGGCATCTTTCGCGCCGACCATCAACTGGAAGGGAAGCCGGACTGTGAGTATGGCGACCAGAAGCACCATGACTTCTGGCTGGCCAATCATTGGAGAATTCTGGAGATCACGACCTCAGAAATGACCGTGATGAATATGTGCGGGCAAGAGGAGACGTTGAATGTGGAAGGGGTTGGCGCGGTCAAGGGAGAGCCGGCTTCGGCCGTCGTGCCTGGTCGTTCGACTTCGTCGACATCCTTGCCGCCGCACATCGTGGACCACACCCAGGGCATGTGGGGAAAAACGAGCAAGATCTACTACGATGCGCAGTGCAATTCGATTCATGTCGTCCCGAATGAGACAGGGAAAGAGACGAAGGTCTACCGCTGGGATTCGGCGCAAGAGAGCTTTATCAACGAGCACGATCCCACCGATACCAAGACGCCCGGTCAAATGGAGCGATTCACCGGCATCGTATTAAAGGAGCATAGCGGCGGCGGTTGGGATGGGACGCACTGCGGCGAGCTGCCGAGGTGGGCGCTCTGAGTGCCGGTCGACGCCAGGTTCGCTGAATGAAGAGGGGGAAAATCCGGCACGGTGGAAGGTGCCGGTCTTTCTCGTGGACCGATCCTCATCTTCGAGGACGATGAACGTATCCGGGCATTCATGCGCCCGGTTCTCCCGGTGTGCTCGTCGATCAGGATGCGACTCGCGCGAAGTCGATGAACCCTCGTTCGACATTCGTGCTCACCAATTCCACCCTCAGCCTGTCGCCGACATCGAGTCCGGTCACGCCTCCGGAAAGTTTGCCCTCGACCGGCGGGTCAAGCAGCCGCACCCAGGTCCGTTTATCGGAGAGGCCGGTGACGATGGCATCGAATCGTTCCCCGATACGCGGTTGGAGCAGCAAGGCAGCCGCGGACTTTCTCATTTGCCGTTCCACGCGTTCCGCATCATCTTCCTTCTCGGTGCAGTAGTCGGCCAGGTACTTCAATTCATCCGGTCGGTAGGGCAGAGGCGCGCCCGCCAGCGCCGCTTTGAGTAAACGTTGGGTGATGAGATCCGGATACCGGCGGTTCGGCGCAGTGGAATGCGTATACCCCTTCACGGCTAGTCCGAAATGTTCCGGCGCGCCGCCTGTTCCGTCGTCGAGCACATATTCGCCCCGACCGATGAGTTTTACGATGGCCAGCGAAAGGTCGGGAAAGCGGAGCGGGTCGGCCGTACGTCGTGTGACGAGGAAGGCATCCAGCGCCTGCGCATCAGGCTGTGGCGGCAAGGCCTCGCCACAACCCGCGGCCAGATCAACGATTCGCTGCCAGCGCTCCGGGGAGCGGAGGATACGCCGGAACGAGGGGATGCCTTTACGCTTGAGATAGGCGGCGGTCGCCTGGTTGGCGGCGATCATGCAGTCTTCGATGAGCTCTTTCGCACGGTTTTTCTGTTCGACCGCGATGCCCGTCAGGGTATCGCCGTCAAACACGGCGCGCGGCTCGATGGTTTCGAGACTCAGCGCTCCCTGCTGATGACGTCGCGCTTTGAGCTGTTGCGCCACGCGATCTTGAAGACGGAGCTGCGCCTCGAGGCCCGGCACGTCCCCGAGGCCGTCCGGTGCAGGACCTGTTTCCGCCAGCCACGCGGCGACACTGTTATAGGCGAGCTTGGCGTGGTTGTGAACCAGTGCGCGATAGTGGGACGCGCGACTCACCTTTCCATTTGCGGCGATGATGAGTTCGACCACAACCGCCAGCCGATCCTGGTGTTCGCGCAGCGAAGTCAGATCGTGGGAAAGCGGTTCGGGCAGCATGGGGAAAATATCCCCCGAGGTATAGACGGAGGTCGTGTTGTGGCGCGCGTGGGTATCGATAGCGGAATCTTTAGGAACGAGCGCATCGACGTCGGCAATCGCCACCAGCAGGGTGACCGAGTGATCCGGATGTTCGGTGGCCACGGTGATCTGATCCAGGTCGAGAGAGTCATCGTTGTCGATGGAGACCCACAGCAGATCGCGGAGGTCTTGCACATCCGGCCCGTGGTCGACTGCCGCCTGGCGGATCTGGGCGAGCTCAGCCATGGCTTTGGCGGAGAAGTCCGGCCACAGTCCGCGATCGATCATGGCGTGTCGGGCAAGACGTTTGAGGTCGATGCGATGATTGGGCATGAGGTCCTCGCATTGATCTGTCCGGAAGACGATAAACGTGAATGGCGACCGTAGTTATAGCTATAACACGAATCAGTCAGAGGGTGGGGGCAACTCACTGACACTCGACGGTCAGCGCGTCAGGGAACAGGGGCATCCTGAAACGGGAGGGGTGAGGCCGCGTTCGTTATCCCATCGCGGCCCAGATTTTCTGGGCGTTCTCGCCGGTAAAGGTCATGTCATCCTGCGCTGAGGAACTGCGCTCGAAGTACAGGTGCAGCAAGCCGCCGCCAAAATGCGCCTCACGCACCAGGTCAAGGTTAATGGCGACTTCACCGGACCGTTCCTCATCCTTTACTTTCACGAATCGCATGATGGTTCCTCTCCTGGTGTGCGGCGATGGCGGTAGGTGTACCGTGTCTGCAGGGCCAGCATACCTCAGGCTGGTAAAAAGTGTGAGCAAAGGCCGGAAATGTGTGTGCGCAAGACTCCCCCGCAGGGGCCTTTGTCATGGCATCTACAAGCGGCCATGCTCGATCTCATTCAGATAGTGGAATTCCGGTGTGTTGACGCCTGCGTTACGTCTGATCTCCACCAGCTCCGGAGACTCAAAAAATTTCCGGGCCCTGTCGAGGGACGTCCACTCTGAGAAATGCACGAGCCGGTTGGCGTTGGTCTCATGCCGCAAGAGCTGGTATCTGATTTCACCGGCCTGTTTTCTGATCTGTGCGGCGTGATCGAAAATCGTCTTCCAGGCCGGATAGGCGTCCACGTCATGAATGATCAACACGTAAGGCATAGGTCTCCTCGGTTGTGACAGGCATTGGATCGAAGTTCGCTTGCGGTGAGTCTATCTCAGCGGTAGTGGCCGATGCATCAGTGGCCTGCTCGCGCGGCAAATGCGATAGAAGTTTGTGCGGGAAGGGTCTCTTGATACAGTGAAGTGGGAGGCCACTGTATCACGATGTACCTGTCACACAGTAAGGAGTTCATATGGCAGACCTATTTGCAAGACATCCACAGACAGTGAAAGACATGATCGTGGCGGAGACGTTGTGTCCGCTGCATCAGGAGCCGGTCAAGGTCGGTTTCGAGATGAACGGCGTACAGGGAAAAGTCACCGTCCGGGACCATTGTTCCATTCTGCAGATGGGCGAAAAGTGCAGTGAAGCCTGCCGCAGCAATCCTGAAATTCTTGAGGCCGTTCACAAGAAGATGGAAGAATTTAAGGAAGAATCGGCACGGGAAATTCCGATTATTTCGACGCCCTAGTTATCTACTAGAGTCTGGCCTCCGGGCACTGCTTGAGCGGTGCGCCCAGGCCGCTCCCAGCCGCCTTCGCCTGTGATGCGAGGGCGGCAGTTCTCCTCCTGCCCCGGCTGCGACGCTCCCGTCGACTGATTCCCTCACATCTCATCTCACTTCCGCGCCGTTTGTGGCGTGCGGTGTCTGTTTGCTCACAGATGCCTTTCTATGCCGCGGTTCCTATCTTCGCCCGATACGAATTGGAAAATCTGGCTTGGGGCGGAAAGGCTTGAGGAAGCTCCATCGGTTTCGGCATGATGTCGCAGTCGATGTGACGGATGAACCAAGACCGAGGAGATAGGTATGCCTGATCAGGTACAGATGCAATTCACGCAAGCCAATGCGTATCTCACCGAACTCATCAATCAGTTTGCGGGGATTGAAAAGCGAATCGAAGGCGGCGAGACCGTGACGCTGAACTTCACTGACCAGGGACGGACTCTCTCGCTTGTGGTCAGCCGTGAGCACGTTGCCGAACGCGCTGCGCCAGCATCCGGTCCGGCGCCACGCACTTCCTCCACGCTGGCCGACAACCATACCCTTGTCGCCGCACTGACGAAAACGTTTGCCTACGATCTTGGGCAGGCCAACCGGAAGATTTCCGTTGCCGATGTGCAGACTCACCTGAAACAAGCCGCGAGACAGACGGTTAGGGACGGGGCTGAACTGATACCGACACTCCCTGATCCGGTTGTGAAGCATGATGGCCAGCTGTGGGTCGTGGCGGAAGATTGCCGCTATGCTACGCTGGACGGGGGTATTATTACGGCCAAGCGAGGCTTTAAAAGCGATCTGGCCAGCATCCCGCGTCTGTTCTGGGTCATCATTGCGTCATTTGAACTTTCGCTGGTGGCCCCGATCATGCACGATTTGATCTATCGATGCGGAGGAAATGTGATCCTTCCGTACGGCGAGGTGACGCCTGCGGGCAGGTTGTTCAGCCGGAAAGATGCCGATGATCTCTTTCTGGAATTGATGACCAGGTCCAAGGTTGCCTACTGGAAACGAAATGTGGCGTATCTCGCTGTGCGAGCGTTTGGTCAGTCGTCCTGGCAAGAGAAATGAGGTGAGGTGCTTTCCCTGAAATCAAGCCGTCAGTCGCACCGGCTGGAACCGGGGAGTTGCAGACTGTCTTCATCTCACGAGGGAGAAAGTCGAAGCCGAGCCCCGCGTTCCATGCTAGCCGCGGAGATCCGACGAGGAGCCCCTACCGTATCGATTCCGCACGGAGCGGAGTGAGCGAAAATGCTCGATTCTCGAGCCTGATCATCGCGACCACACGTCAGCGTATTCCCCCGGTAGTCTTCCGCCATCACTTCACGAACGGCTGCCCGGATTGCTGCCACTCCTCAAGGCTCATGACCACGGCCGTCGTCTGCGTGAAGCCCAATTCCGCGAGGGATTGCGCCGCGAGAGAGGCACGGTTTCCACTTTGGCACTGCAGGTACAGGGGTTTGGCCATTTGCGGCCCGGCAGGGGAGCCGACATGTTTCCAAATCTGAAATTCGAGGACCCCGCGCGGAATATTGACGGCACCAGGCACATGCCCGGCAGCATATTCCTGTGGTTCACGCACATCAATGATGAGCGCCTCGCCAGGATGGTCGACCACCATTCGATAGTCCGCCATGGCGATGGTCTTGACCTGCTTTTGCGCCGCATGGATTTTCTGGGTCACAACCGGAGGAAGGGTTTGCGCCGATAGGAGTGACGACAGTGGGAGTGTCACTCCCGAGACGACAAACAAGGAAAGAAGAATTCGTCCGTTCATGGTCCTGTCCTTTGTGCCAATGGCAACCGGGCGACTCGTTTGGAATGAGCAGATACGGAAGAGTGTACGCTCCTCAGGCGATGGGCTCAAGCGAGGGGGCTTGCCGTCAGGTGGCGTGAATGAGGTGCCTTGCTTGTGGCCGACTAGTCCGGCACGGGATGTGCTGCTTCATGGTAGGCGGAGGCCCTGGTGCGCACACTCCATGAATGCCAGGATTCCGGCGGCCGTTTGTGATGAATGGGAGGGAGTCGAGGATGAGAGTCATTTCGATGTTGGTGTGCGTGATGATGATGGTACCTGCCTTGGCCGAGGCCCGTTGTCGGACGGTCGGCGAGAGTGCCAGCCTGGGTAGCGAATACGGCACCTTTCCCTTGTATCCGGCCGAACAGGTGGTCGAGGCTGGTCAAAAGCGCGAGAGCGTCGCGATCCAATGGCTCGGATATGGCATCGGGGTGCCGCTCTTTGTCGTCGCCATGCCGTTTGCCATGGTGGGAGCGGTTGCCGGCGCGGCGGCGCATCCGTGGACGAAGTGTAAGGTGATGGACGGTCGATTCGAAGGACCGGAAGTTCATCTGGCAGGAGCTGATCGGTAAACCGGTTGCAACGCGGCCATCTGATGTGCCCCGAGGCTTCCGGCGACTGACACCGGATTACCCTGTCGTGATGCGATCGCGCGTGATACCACCAGCGGTCCCCGGAGCTGTCTCCCGGCCAGTTTTGGATTGGGCGCGAAATCTTGCCGGAGGCAGAGTGAACTCCCGCTTGAAGGCG
>DAONAB010000179.1:0-6604 GCA_035400805.1 Nitrospira sp.
TTCTTCGGCCTCTATCCGGCCAACAAAGCCTCGCGAATGAATCCCATCGAAGCGCTGCATTATGAGTAACTGGCCCATCTGAATCTCCTACAAGCAATTCTTGACGGAGTCGAAGGAACTGCACATATTGACTGCAGTTCTCATTAAGCCGGACAGGGGAATCATGACTAAACTCAGACGAAGCCTTCAGCGAACCTGTCGCTCCACCTGGCAGGATCTGCGCATCAGCGGCTCCGGCTCGACATGGCGGCTCCAAGCATTTTCTTCATGAGACTAGAGTTTTTCGGTCGCTCGAATGAGTCCCTCGATGGTGAGTCCTTGAACGAGAATGGAAAACACCACCACGATGTAGGTCATGGTCACGATCGCGTCTCGATACGGCGAGGCGGGTAGTGAGAGGGCCATGGCCACGGAAATCCCGCCGCGTAAGCCCCCCCAGGTCAAGATCAAGGTCGCACGGTTGGTCAAATCCTCGAACAGACGAAAAAGCTGCACCGGAAGACTCACACTGACAAAGCGCGCGAACAACACCAGAGGAATGACCAACAGCCCGGCAACGAGATATTCGTCTTTAAAACTTAACACCAGGACTTCCAGCCCGATCAACACAAAGAGAATGGCGTTCAGCAGCTCATCGATTAGCTCCCAGAATGTATCCAAATACTCCCGTGTAGTGTCCGACATCGCCAAATGCCGGCCTTGGTTCCCGATCAGCAACCCCGCCACAACAACGGCAATGGGGCCCGACGTGTGCAAGACATCCGCCACCGCATACCCGCCCATCACGAGCGCCAGCGTAATCAGGATCTCGACGCTATGCTGGTCGATGGACTTAAGCATCAGATAGGCGCCGTACCCCAACACGAGTCCAAGGAGAATGCCTCCGACCGCTTCCTGCAGCAACAACCATCCCACATCCCCAGGCGTGACCCGTCCGGACTCCGCCGTGGCCAGCAGGACCAGGAACACCGCAACCCCGACGCCGTCGTTGAAGAGCGATTCCCCCGTGATCTTGATTTCCAAACGCTTCGGCGCGTTCGCTTTTTTCAGAATGCCCAGCACGGCGATCGGATCGGTCGGTGAGATCAGAGCCCCGAACAAAAAGGCAGCAATCAGCGGAATCGGATGTCCCAGCCACTCTAACCCCAAATAGGTAAGCGAGCCCACGATCGCCGTGGAGACAAGCACCCCTCCGCACGCCAACGTCCCGATGAACCATTTTTGCTCGAGCAAATCCTCGAGATTGACGTGAAGCGCCCCGGCAAACAGCAGGAAACTGAGCATGCCGTGCAGGAGGGCCTCGCCGAAGTCGATGCTCTGGACGAAACTCTTCGCCTGGCTCTCGATGCCATACCCGAGCTTGCCCAGCAACAGCAGCACGAGCGACATGACCAAGGCGATGGCCATCAGACCGATCGTAACCGGCAATTTGATGTAGCGGTGATTGAGGTAGCTGAATCCGGCCGACAGACAGACCAGAATCGTGACGGTGTGCATCAACGTCATCGCGGCACGGCATGCCTTGACGCGTCGCCCATTCCAGACGTCCGACACTCACAATGTGGAGCGTCTTCTCCCTCCATAGTCAACTCCAAGCCTAGTCTGGGACAAGGTGATGGGGTGGGAATCGTCCTGCTCAGGGCGGTCCTTCTGATCCTCGGCAGAATCCGCCGCGTGTCGGCACCCTGCGCACGGCTGCACCGTTCACCGCCCCCTGCCCTGTCGATCGCGGATCCGATAGCCCCTCTCAAGGAAGGACGAAGGCGAACGGCAGACTCAACCACATCCAGGCGAGAACGGACATTGAGATACTGCCGGATGACCCGCACACGACACCGCATGCCTACCGATAGCACACGAACACTGTCTTCACAAGCCATGCCCACCCTGGAATATACGGATTGATTAAGTGTTTGTCCTCGGATAAAGTACCGCGCCGCAATGTCCTTCACAACACCGACCACGGTGATATGAACTCCGCGCACGGGTCTGTAGGAAGCACTCCATGGAGGCCAACAATGAAGTCCTGTCTGGGACGGTGCCTGTATCTGTGTTGCGTACTCCTCTTTTCAAGTGCTTCTTTCGCCCAAGTGTCGGCACCCCCCCAACTCTCCGCGGAAACACCGACGCGGCAGATCCGCGAAGCGCCTGTGGTCTACCTTGGAGAGCCCCTCTTCATCTTGCATCAGAAGGTCGGGTCCTTCACCCCTCAGCAACGCGCCCAGGCCATTCAGGCTCGACTCGAGCAAGCCGCGAGCAACCCCTTCAGTAACTTCACTGCGATCACCACCGTTGAAACCGAACACGGCACCGACATCGCGCTCGAAGGCCTCGTGCTGTTGACGGTGACCGAAGGAGATGCCAAGCCTTTGGGCCGAAATCGACAGGACCTGGCGAAGGAATACACGGGCAAGCTACGGAGCGTGCTGCAGCGGGCTCAACGAGAGTTGAGCGCGGAGATGCTGCTTACGGATGCCGCGCTGGCGGTGGCAGCCACCGCTGTCTTCGTTGCGATCTTGCTCGTCCTCCATAAGATCTTTCCGCGGATCTACAGCCGCATCGAGCAATGGCAGGACACTTACATCAAGGCGATCAAGATCCAGCGTGTCGAAGTCTTCTCTGCCCAGACGCTCACAAGGCAGGTCGTCGCCATCGCCAGAGGCCTGCGCTTCCTGCTGACGATCGTGATCCTCTATATCTACCTCACCACCGTGCTCGGACTGTTCCCCTGGACGCGGCAGCTTGCCACCACCCTCGTGCAGGCTGTAGTGTCGACGCTCTCGACCATCGCTGAAGCCTTCCTGGGCTCATTGCCCAACCTCGCGGCCATCATCGTCATCATCATGGTGACGCGGTACATCATCAAGTTGTTTCGCATCATGTTCAACGGCATCCAACGCGGAGCGATCACGTTTGCCGGCTTCCATCGCGACTGGGCCGATCCGACGTTTAAGATCGTCCGCTTTCTGATCATCGCGTTTGCGGCCATGGCCATCTTTCCCTATATTCCTGGCTCTCAATCGGAAGCGTTCCGAGGCGTCTCGGTATTTCTCGGCGTCTTGTTCTCCCTGGGCTCTGCCGGCGCCGTCAGCAATGCCATCGCCGGCATTATCCTGACCTACATGCGTCCGTTCCAACTCAGCGACCGGGTGAAGATCGCCGATACCGTCGGCGACGTGACGGAAAAGACCCTGCTCGTGACCCGTGTTCGGACCATCAAGAACGTCGATATCACGATTCCCAACTCACTCATTCTCGGCGCACACATTATCAACTACAGTTCCACGTCGTTGACGGCGCCGCCGCTGATCCTCAACACCTCCGTAACCCTCGGCTACGACGCCCCGTGGCGGACCGTCCATGAGCTGCTCAAGAAAGCGGCGCTGGCCACCAGAAACATCCTCTCGGACCCGGAGCCGTTCGTGCTGCAAACGGCGCTCAACGACTTTTATGTCGTCTATGAGCTGAATGCGTATACGGGCGCCCCGAATAAGATGGCCGCCACCTATTCGGATCTCCATCAGAACATTCAGGATACCTTCAATGAAGCCGGGGTAGAAATTATGTCTCCGCACTATGCCCAGGTACGCGACGGCAACAAAACCACGATTCCAGACTCCTACCTCCCGCCAAACTACCAAGCGCCGGCCTTTCGCATCGACCCATTGGAGAGCCTCCTTGGGAAACCCTCACCGGGCGGGTCTCCGCCGAAACCCCCAACGCCATGAGCGAACCATGCGATACCGCAGAAGGTTCCCGACACCCGTCATCCTCCAGCAAGCCACCCGCGTGCGCCACGTGGTGCACGCGAGCGCGTCACGCACTCGTCGCCGCACTGCGCCTGTGGGCATGCCTGAGCCTCTGCCTCACGCCCGTCGCGGCGGCAGCGTCATTGCCTGAGGCATCAGATTGGCACTATGGCGCGTTTCTGGACTTGAGCTACACGCTCGATTTCAATTTCCCGGAAAACCATCTCTGGCGAAACAAGAGCACCAGCTCGAGAGTCAATGAGTTGGCCCCCAACATGGCCATGGGCTATGTTCGCAAGGACTCGACGGCCGCGTCACGCTGGGGGATGGAGTTGGGAGTACAGGCCGGGTACGACACCAATGGGCTCGTACCCTCGCCGAACCCCGGCCGCGACACACCGGTGGATGGAGCGGATCTGCTCCGTCACATCTCACGAGCCAATGTGTCCTATCTGGCGCCGATCGGGAACGGGCTCACCGTCACCGTTGGGTTATTCAACAGCTACATCGGATACCAGTCGGTCTATGCGCTCGACAACCTGAACTACACACGAAGCTATATGGCAGACAACGCCCCGTACTTCATGTTCGGCGTGGCGGCCCAATACCCCGTCACTGACCGCCTGCAAGTCAGTCTGTATGCCATCAACGGGTACAACTACCTCTCCCATCCCAACGATCAGATGAGTTACGGCACGCAGGTCGCGTATCGATTGAGCAAGGGATGGACCGTTACGGAAAACCTTTATTATGGGCCGGACCAATCCAATGCCTCACTCCAGTTCTGGCGATTTTTTTCTGACAGTATCATTGAGTGGAAGCACGACCGGCTGACCCTCGCACTGGCCTACGACATCGGGACGGAGAATGCAGCCGAACAGCCAGGCCACCCACGCACCTTCTGGACGGCGGCAGCCTTCTATGCCAGATTGAACGTGTACGGTCCTTGGAGCATCGCCCTGCGGCCGGAGTTTTACTGGGACCGCAGCGGACGCATCTCGGGATCGGAACAATTCCTGAAGGCGATGACGACCACCTTGGAGTACAGGTGGGGCCACGCACGTCCCAACGCGGTGATCCGGTTGGAGCATCGGTACGACGAGTCCACCCAACCTGGGGGAGGGTTCTTCACACGAGGCGGACTCGCTCCAGGTGCAATCGGACTGGCCCGGGAACAGCATCTGCTTCTCATATCTCTGATCCTGGCCTTCCGCTCTTGAGGTCGCCTATCATTCCCGCACAACCAGTCCTCCACAGAATGTTGCTCGCAACTTCAGATGCCTCAGCTTTCGGTCACGGGGGCCGCACAGATCCTATGATCCCGCACTACAGCCAAACCGGAATCGGTGTCACGAGCGATCCTCACCACCTCGATCCTGAACACCCACTGCAAGCGCTATCAGACCGAAGGAGCACTGCCTACCATGGCTAAGGCGATCCACACTGCGGAACCGCGAGTCATTGTCACGCCCGACACCTGGTCTCCCTTTCAAATCCTGGCGATACGTCTCGGACTCGCCCTCTTCCTCTTCTGCCTGATCTTCCTCCTCCTCTGGCTGGATAGAGACGGCCTACAGGACCAGATCGACGGCCATGTCTCCTTCGCCGACGTGGTGTACTTCACCATGATCACGGTCACGACTGTGGGCTATGGTGACATCGTTCCCGTGTCGACGCGCGCTCGCTTATTGGACGCGTTGGTCGTCACTCCCGTTCGACTGGGAATCTGGTTTCTTTTTCTTGGCACCGCCTATCAGTTGATCATTCGGCAGTACATGGAGGGGTACCGCATGGCGAAACTTCACGCAACATTGAACCAACATCTCATCATCTGCGGATTCGGCCACACAGGGCAGTCGACGGTGCAGGAACTGCTGGCCCGCGGCGTACCGACCGATCAGATCTTGGTGATCGATCAAAAAGAGGAGCGAGTTCGTCTGGCCGGATCGATGGGTGTGGCGGCGTTTCAGGCCGACGCTGCGCAAGAAGACGTCTTAAAAGAGGCTGCGATTCACAAGGCGAAGGCGGTCATCATCACGGCTGGGCGTGACGATTCAAATGCACTGATGCTGCTGACTGCCAGACATTTGAACCCCACCGTTCGCATGGTGGTCAGTGCCAAGCAAGAAGAGAACGTCAAACTGTTCCGACAGGGCGGAGCCGACACGATTGTGTCGCCCGCGACCTTCGGCGGCTATATTTTAGCCGCTGCCGTCGATCACGGACACATGGTGGATTGCTTGAACGACCTGCTCACGGCAGGCGGGCAAATCCGCTTGATCGAACGCCCAGTTCGCGCCGATGAGATCGGCAAGACGCCGGAGGATCTGAGGCCGGAAGTATTGCTCCGACTCTACCGAGGAACGACCATGGTTTCGTGCTTCGAATTGGACCAAGCCGGCTGTTTGCAGCAGGACGATACGCTGTTACTCCTCGCGATGGCAGCGAAGCCTACACGGTAACCGGTCTACGTACGACCCACATCATCGATTTCGTTGTGGACAACCGAGACATCGCCGAAGTACGTCCAGGCCGGTAGTGGAAAGGCATCGAATTGGACGACGAAAGGGCCGAGGCGTACAAGTGATCGGTACGTTGTGGGCTTGAACGATGCGAGAACGACGCCGAAGGTCATTTTCAACGTCCTGACACCTGTTGTTCCGCGTGGTAAGAGCTGCGGACGAGCGGGCCCGATTCGACGTGACGGAATCCGATGGCGAGGCCTTCCTCTTTCAGGCCTGCGAATTCGTCGGGGTGGTAGAACCGCGCCACGGAGAGATGTTCCTTCGTCGGTTGCAGATACTGGCCGATGGTCATGATGTCGCATTCAACCGAACGCAGATCACGCATGACTT
>DAONAB010000180.1:0-6583 GCA_035400805.1 Nitrospira sp.
CCTGTGTGCTGAACGGGAGGACAAGCCCCAGTGTCAGAATCATGGAAGCAGGATACATCTGGCGTGCCAAAATCTGGCCGCGGACACCGTCTCGCATGGGAGGCTCCTTCCGAGAAGTCGCAGAGGCAATAGCGTGAAAGGGCGGGGCCGGTGTCTGGCCCGCCATCTGATCGGGGTTACGGATCGTACAGCGTCAGATAGCCCGATCCGGTCGGAAAATTCAAGTTGAAAGTCCACCGCGCAGTTGGTGGACGTTGGTGGGGAGATATGAAAGGAGAGGGATCCCTTACTGAGGTCCAGCGCTGGATGCCGGAGAGGACGGGGAACCGGGATGCGGGTGCCATCCTCCGCCGAGGGCTTTGTAGAGACTCACCATATCGGTGAGCCGCGCGCGCTCGGTTTGCGCCAGTTGTGTCTCCGCCGCGAGCATTGTCCGCTGCGCATCCAGCACATCGAGATAATTCACCAGCCCTTTGCGATAGCGGACTTCAGCCAGGCCAACGGCGGCGGTGGCGGCAACCGCCTGCTCCCGCTGGCGCGTCAGTTGCTCGGCGCGACTCTGGATCGACACCAGGAGATCGGCGACTTCTCGAAAGGCGAGCAGAATCGTCTGTTGGTACCCTTCCAACATTTGTTGATAGCGCGATTCAGCCGCATCCAGTCTCGCGACATTGGTTCCCCCAAGGAAGATGGGCAAGGTCACCGAGGGGCCGATGCTGAAGTTAGCGCTATTGCCGGTGAACCAATTGGCAAACTCGGCGCTTTGTAACCCTCCTTGCCCGGTGATGGAGAAGGTGGGAAAGAAATAGGCGCGTGCCTGGCCGATGCGGGCATTCGCGGCGATAAGGCTCGCTTCAGCCTGCAGAATGTCTGGTCGCCGCTCCAGCAACTGAGACGGCAGGCCGACTGGAATATCGGGCTGGACGATCACTTTCCTCAGCGACATCGGCGCGAGTGTCAGGCTACCGGGCGCCGATCCGGTCAGGACTTCCAGCCGATGGAGTTCCACCGCGCGTAAGCGGATCAAGTCGGGAATTTGCCCCGCGCTTTCTGCGACCAGGACTTCCGTCCGTTTCACATCCAGGTCGGAAGCCAATCCGACGGACGCCCGTTTGGTGATGATCTCCAGTGAATCCCGGCGTAGGGCCAGGGCGCGTTGCGCAATTTCGATCTGCTCATCCAACTCGCGAATACGAAAGTAGGCCTGGCCCACATCACCGATCAGGGTCAGGGCAATCGCTCGCGCATCCTGTTCGATTGCGTGCGCATCCGCGGAAGCGGCTTCCATTCCGCGACGGATCCGGCCCCACACATCCAGTTCCCAGCGCAAATCGGCTGCTCCGTTCCAAAGGTCGAAACTGCTGCCGGGTCTGGCGAAGACCTGCGGGCCCGGTTGCTGGCCGGTCGCCAAGCCAAGTCCCGCCAACGTGTTTTTCGAGACGGAGATGTTGGTGTAACTGCTCTGCACATTGATCTGAGGGTAGAGCCCGGCCCCGGCCGTGGTGACCGACGCGCGTCCTTCCATGACACGGGAGACAGCCCGACGGACGTCATGATTGCGTGCGAGCGCGCGCTCGACGAATGTCGTGAGTTCCTCGTTTCGAAATGCCTTCCACCAATCAGCGTCAGGTGTTTGCGTGGTGGTGCCGGCAGCCAGCGGGCCGGAGGCGACATGCGTCCAATCGGCGGGTGTGTCAATCGCGGGCCGTGTATAGGCGTTCCCTTGCAGACAGCCGGTCAAAGCAAGGGCGAGCATCACGAGGACTGTGGCAGCCGCGTGCATTCCAACGATGGGCCGATTCATTTCGACGACACCTCACCGGGACGTTCGCCCGCCTGCGCCGGAGTCGGCCGATCGGTCGGGGTCCGTTCGATGAACACATCAACCTGTTGCCCGGCATAGACGGGAAACCCAGGCCGCTCAAATCGATAGATGATTTGCAGGACGCGCGTGTCCACCCGTTCGTTGTTGTCACCGGTGAGCGATTTTTTCGGGACAATGTACGGTTCGATGCGAACGAACGTCAGCGGAATGGTTTGAGCCGTATTGCCTTTCAGGTAGGCCACGGCCGGTCGCTGCGGGGCGACGAGCGGAGCGTTCACCTCATCCACTTCTGCGCGGACCTGCAATTGTTGCATGTCTCCTAACAGCATGAGCGGTTCGGTGGCGCCGGTGGTCAGGGCGAACTCCCCGGCTCGGATATTCACTTGCAGGATCGTGCCGGCGCGCGGGGCGCGAACAGTCAGCCGATCCAGCAGCAGTTGTGTTTCATCCCGCTGCGCGATGACCTGTTTCAGCGCCGCCTCGAACCGGCTCATGGCGCGTTTCGCCATTTCTGCGGCATACCAGGTGCGTTTGACATCGTCGTCGCTGACGGCCCGGCTGTCGCGAACGGATTTCAACCGCTTGAGTTGCGTGTCGAGATCACCGATGCGGTATTTTTGCTCGTCCATCTGCGCTTCTGCCGGCGGGATCGCGGCCTGCCGGGCCACCAACTGCGCGCGAAGATCACGATCGTCTAACTGCAGGAGTGGATCGCCCTCGCGTACCCTGTCGCCGACTGCCACAAAGACCTTGGTCACCAGGCCTGCAGCCGGCGGGCCGATACGCACGTTCTCATTGGCGGCTTCGATAATCCCGCTTGCCGCCACCGTGGTCTCAAAGGGAGACCGGGGCGGTTCGACCATCGGAGTCGGCATGGGGGCCGTGTTGCCGGCGGTCAGCACGGACCAGGCCGCGAACGCGGTGCATACAAGTGCGAGCCAGACACTGACACGATTGAGAATCATCATGCCGTCGCCTCTGGGTGAATCGGATGGACGCCCACAATGCGGCCGTCCGTGAGTTCCGCCATGCGATCACCGAAGTGGAAGACCCGGCTGTCGTGGGTGACCACGATGACGCAGCGGTTTGGCGCGCGCCCGACGTCGCGAATCAACTCCATGATCTTCTGCCCGTTGGGTCCGTCGAGGGCGGCGGTCGGTTCATCGCAGACCAACAGTTGCGGATCATTAACCAATGCACGTGCGACGGCGACGCGTTGTTGTTGTCCCCCGGACAGATTCCGGGGCAGAAATTCAGTCCGATCGCCGAGGCCCACGCGCTCCAACATTAGTCGCCCTCGTGAAATGGCCTCCGGCCTCCGCAAGCCTTGAATCAAAAGCGGGATGGCGACGTTCTCCGCTGCCGTCAGCGCAGGCAGGAGGTTGAATTGTTGAAACACAAATCCCATTTTCTGTCCTCGAAATCTGGTTCGTGTACCCGCGGTCATCGTGGTGAGCGACGCGCCCAGCACCTCGAGGTCGCCGGCGTCGATATCAAGAATCCCGGCAATGGCCGACAGTAAGGTCGTTTTCCCTCCACCCGATTCTCCCACCAGCAGCAATAATTCGCCAAAATGCACATCGAGGTCGATGCCCTTGAGCACCGTCACCGTGGTCTCGCCGGCCCCGAAGGACTTCACCAGGCCTCGCACCTGCACCGCTAGAGAGGCAGGGGGCTGTTCCGGCATCGGAATGGCATTGTCTCCAGGACCATTCATTGACATCACCGAAAGACGATGGCCGGCTCCAGCCGGGCGAGTTTGGTAATGCTGATCAAGGCTGAAAGCGTGCAAATGGCTAAGAGTGCCACGAGTACCAGGAGCAGCAACTGCCAGGTTTCCAGGAAGGGCAAGCCGCCGCCCTTGGCCGAAAGAAATCCAAATACTGTGGCAAGGCCGATGCCGATTCCGTACCCGGTCAGACCTACCGTAAAGGCTTGCAGCAGAATCATGCGCGCGAGCGTGAAGGTGGAGGCGCCCATGGCTTTGAGCGCGCCGAACTGTTTGAGGTTTTCGACCGTAAACAAATAAAACGTTTGTCCGGCGATGGCCATGCCGACGATGAAGCCCAGAATAATCGTGGTGCCGAAGTTGATGCCGATCCCGGTATTTTTGAGGACCCAGTTGATGGTCTTCCAGCCGAATTCTTCCGCACTGAACGCCCCCAGTCCGGTTTGTTCGTGGATACGGGCAGTGACTTCCGCTGCGGGAATGCCGTCAACGGCTTTCGCGAGCACGTACGACAGCGTTCGGCGCTCACGTGGCACATAACGAATGGCGCGTTCGTAGGTGGTATACACCACGGGAATGTTGGTGAAGCTCTTCTGCGTTTTGGCGATCGCGACCACCCGGGCCAATTTGTCATTCAACTCAAAGAGGGTCCCGATACCAATGACCGAGGGGCCACCCATTCGCTCGACCGCCCATTGATCCAATACGACGGCATCAGGTTCCAGAATATCTTCAAACCGTCCTTCCAGCACTTCGGCGGGACGTCCGATGAGCGTGGGCGCGTCCAATCCGGTCAACGTGATCTGATGGTAATCACCGTTCGAGAGGCGAGCTCGTAACACGCCTTTATACAGAGGGACGGCCCACTCTACACCGGATACGCTGCGCACTCGGTCCACGGCGGTGGCGGCAATGGGTTTGACCTCGTCAACCTGTCCGATCCCCGGGTCGGTGACCCAGATCGGCACATTGATGTTGCTGATGCTCGATTGCGACCACATCATGAGGCCCCAGAAAATCGATCCCTGTTGCACGATCAGCATGACTGCAAAGGTCAGCCCGCAGAGCAGCATGAGATACTTCGCGCGGTCGCCGAAAAGCATTCTGAGCGCCACGTAGTTCATTCGCCGTCCTCGCCGGCGTTGTGGTTGGGGGCAAAAGCCATGACGAGAGGCGCCTGCGGAAGGCGGATTTGATCATGTCGATGGAAAAAGAACGTGCAAATTCTGGCAATCGGGCAACCCTGGTGCAGGGCAACAGTCCAAAATCGCCGCACGTGCTGGCCATCGGGCTGCTGCACTTCATCCATCAGGCGCAGCGGTCCGGGAAATGGATTGGTGAAGGTGATCCCCATGGGGGCCAATCGCTCGGCGAGTCCGTCGGTCAGGAAGTCCAGAATGTCTCCGCACCAGGAGAACCGGCGGCCATCGCTGCTGGCCTCGCCTGAGGGAAGCACGTGCTGTTGTCGTTCATCGACATAGGCCTGAATCTCACGTCCGACGGCCTCAGGTGTCAATTGTGAAGCAATGAATTGCATGGAAGGGAAAGAAAGCACGTGTAGTGCCAGCAACAATAGGGTCGCGATAAAATTGTGTAGGCATTTGAAATGTAAGAATATTTTTGATGTGCAAAGGAGGCGGGCGGGAGTGAATCTCTAATGGTATCTGCCGATATATTGGCAGAGGAGGTCAGCAGTGCCCATATGCGGGCAGTTACGAGGCCTGCTGTGCGGGGCGGTGAATGTCCAATTTCTTCATGCGATGCTGAAGGGTCGACCGCTTCATGCCGAGTTTTTCAGCGGCTCCCTGCTTTCCCGCCAGAACCCAATTGGTCCGAACCAGCACGTCCATGATGTGTGCGCGTTCCGCTTCCGCCAAGGTATGAGGTGAGGACGTGCGCTCCTGGCTGAGACCGAATCCATCCAGTTCATTCATCGTGAGGATGGATCCTTGGCTGACGATCACCGCGCGTTCCATGAGATGCTCCAGTTCCCGAACATTTCCCGGCCAGTCATACGCCGACAGCGCCTTCAATGCGGCGCTGTGGATGCGTGTTACCGGCTTGCGATGTCGAAGGCCATATTTCTTGGCAAAGTGGCGAGCCAGCAGCGGGATGTCGTCACGGCGTTCCCGCAGCGTCGGCAGACGAAGTGGAAACACATTCAGGCGATAAAAGAGATCGGCACGAAATGCGCCGCGTTTGATGGCCTGTTCCAAATCGACATTCGTTGCCGCTAACACACGCACGTCCACACGGATCGTGTGGCTTCCGCCGACACGGTTGAACTCCTGTGCCTCCAGTACGCGTAGGAGTGTCATTTGGACATCGATGGGCAGTTCTCCGACTTCATCGAGAAAAATCGTGCCGCCATGAGCGAGTTCGAACCGGCCCAGCTTGCGGGACGTCGCATTGGTGAAGGCCCCCTTTTCGTGGCCGAAGAGTTCCGATTCGATGAGCGTCGGCGGAAGCGCCGCGCAGTTCACGGTGATGAGGGTTTTTTCCCGGCGTGGAGACAGCCGGTGAATGGCCTGAGCCACGAGTTCCTTGCCGGTCCCGGTTTCTCCCGTAATCAGCACTGTAGAATCGGTGGGGGCGACCATTTCAATCGCCCGAAGTGATTTCTGCAGCGCGGGGCTATCACCCACGAGGCTTTTCAGATCCAGCGACGCGCCCATTTCTTCACGCAGGTAGACATTTTCCTGCTCCAGTTGATCCTTGAGCCGTTGGATTTGCTCATAGGCCGAGAGATTGGTGATGGCATGGGACAGGTGGAAGCCGATTTGTTCCGTCAGGGCCAGGTCGCGTTCGGAAAATGCATTCCGCCGTTTGCTCCCGATGGCGAGGAAGCCATAGGGCGCTCCTCGGACGAGAAGCGGGCAGAGCATGGCGGAAAGCACCCCGAGTGACTCGAAGTACCGGTGTTCGGCAAATCGGTCCTGGTTGTGTCCGGTCAGCAGGAGGGGTTTGCCGGTAGTCAGGATTTCGGCAGCGGCCATCTGTTCGAACGGAAATTGCCGCAAGACATCCTG
>DAONAB010000181.1:0-6494 GCA_035400805.1 Nitrospira sp.
TTTGTCACTTTGATGTCGCGTGTCCTGGGGGCCAATCTGCTGGCGCCAGTCGAAGGACATGACGAGGTGCATTTCCACTAAACTTCCCGCAGGGCGTGTGGCACTTGCCAAACGCCCTGCTCCCTTCGGGAATTCCCCACATGGCATCGAGTACAAATTTCGTTACTGTACGTATTTAGTCCCTTATGACTCAACTCTTCACAAACTCTGAGCAGATTTTGTCATGCGGCGAGTGCTGGGACGATGATTTGTTCGGTGAGATGGCAGGCGGCGGCGATGGCGTTGCGGCCAAGTCGGGTCAGGTAATAGCGGTAAGCGTGAGCGATTTTCTTGATGAGGCCCAAGACACGGAGACGTTTCAGGTAGCGGGTGATACTGGCCACGGAGAGGTTGGGCAAGAAGGGTTTGAGATCGGCACGGCGCACGCCACTGATGTTGAATTGCGGGCGTTGCAGGGAGCAGAGCAAGGTGTGCTCAGTCTTGTCGAAGAAGTTGAAGCCCTTGACGCGATGACCGTCGACCGTTTTGGCAGCGGTGAGTTTGTCGAGGCGGCGACTGCCGGCGGAGAAGTCATCGAGCGCGGAGAGGAATTCGAGATAGCGGCGGTTACAGCCGAGGAGAATCTCGCGCAGATCGATCAGACTGTAGATCGACTTCTTGACGGTCGCCAGTTCCCGGGTGGCCTGGCCATCCCGGTGTTCCACCTGGCGGTGGTGCTTGAAGAAGGAAACATCGTTGGTGGTGGTTTCGATGCGCAGGACGCGACCAAACTTGTCGTACATCTTGACCGAGTTCTTGCCCATCCGATGCTTGATACAGATCCCTTCGATGCGCGTGGACAGGCGGCTATCCACTTCCTGCGCCAGTTGCGGCGTCATTTTTTTGCCCAGAAAGTGCATCACCTGTTCGGCCTTGACCGAAAGAATGGCCTCCCGCGAAAGGGCTGCGTAGAGCGGCTTCATGATCGCGTCCGAACGGAAGGCGAGATCCGTCGAACACTCGATCTGCATCAGGCTCCAGTGGTAACGCTGAGCGAAGACGTCCAGGACAGGACAGCAGGCCTGGGCATAACGGTCAAGAATCCGGTGCAATACGTCCGGGGACAGGCGATCCGCCAACTGTTGGGCCCGATCCCAGTCATCGATGCGGATGAAGGCATTGTCGGCCAGGGTGTAACCCACGCCGGCGGCGGTCAGTTGCCGGGCCAGCCAGCGATGGCCGTTGCAGTAAAACTGGAGGCGGAACGGACACCAGGTCGGCACGCGCAGGTAGACGAGCCCCAACTCGGCATCGATGAAGTAAAAGTAGTAATGCAAACACTTGCCCGTCGTCGGGCGCAAGGAGGTCTGGTGAGTGCGCTTGTCGTGCCACGCCTTGTAGGTCGAGCAGGCTTCCATGACCGAAATGACATGCACCAGCCCGGGATGATCGCCACGCGTCTTGATCACCCCAGCAATGACGTCTTCCTTGCGAATGTGCGCCTTGGCAAGGTACTCAATCTTCACGCTTGCCGCTTCCGCCAACTGCTCGGCATTCGCCCGGATAGTGTCACGCAACGGTTCGGCAAAGCGCGGATAGTCAAAGATACGAATCTGACGGGCATTCAGGAAGCTCGTCATCCCCGCCGCATAACACGGGCCGGGCAGTGTGCCCGTGATCACCATCCGGTCGTAACAGGTCAACACGCCGGCGATCCGGTCACCATAGCGTTCAAGAAGCGGTGCGTTCATGGCAACCTCCACTTCGCGTCACAGCGCGCTCTTACTTTAACCTGTTTGGTTCCGGCTCGTCCGGCTTAGGAGAAGTCATGTTCTATGATGAAAAACAGCGCGGGGTCGCTTGGTTGCTCCCGCCAAGGATTTCTGCGGCGGCTTGGTTGCATGGTCAACGAGACTGAGTGTCAGCCAACGCAGCGATTCCCTAAAAAAGGTGTGCCTAGTTTGTAGGCAGGTCGCCTAAATCCTTGGCCAGGCAGGTCTTATAGAAGACTGCCACCAGCCCACTCACAGGTTTATCCACAAAATCTGGGGATAGAAGGTTTTGCCAGTCTGTCCATATGGTAATGGACAATACTTTTGGCATTGATGCGCAACGGCTACCGAGCGCCGGATCGTACTCACACAACCGGCCAGAAGCGGTCGATCAACGTAGCGAGAGGGCAGCTGCCGACCTGTGGGCAAGTGGTGGGAAACGCATGGTTCATCGCGTTTTCCACGGCTTGTCCATAGGGAACCGCGCTTGCGCGGTTAGGCGGGTATCGGCGTAGCCGACTGTCCACAAATCCACAGGGTCTCGTTTTTGAGCATTGGTTTTTTCTTGGGAATGGTGACGAGTTGCTAAAACACATTTGGGGCCACCAAATTCCTCGTGTTCTACGTGAGCCAGCTCTTTTCGACAAGACCGGATTACCAAAATATTGGGCAACGGTCTGGTCAATGTTTCATACCGCAGACTTGGCGCCATCCAGCAAGCGTAAAGTACTTAGTCATGTTGAGGCTCTCTACCAGTTCTCTGAAACTTTGCATGGGCCCGGCATGCTTGACGATGCATTGTTCAGTGTCGATATCGAGAAGCTGGGCCAACTCCTCAAAGCTTATTTCGTTTCGATTCGGAATCTTCCGAACATCAACGAAGCAGCTCAATTGAAGTGGCAAACAGCCTTTCGATTCGTCAGCGACATCATCCGCCGATTGAGCAAGAGCGATTTGCCTATCGCTCAGCTTCAACAGTTTCAAGGGCGGCTAATCGGCTTGACCTTGGCCCGACTCAGCGCGCCGGTCACATATTCGTCGAACAAGTTCAGGTTGTTCGGTGTCGGACCATACGAGCGCAAAAATCGAATCCACGAGCCCGCAGGGGGAGTGGCGAACTCTTGGTCCGGAATGATTGGATCTTCCATGGCTGAATCCGATTCGTTTGGTTGAACGAAGCCGCACGGCCTCGCCTGACATCCAAGAGCCAGAGCGACTCTTCGTTGCCAGAATGCGAAGCGCATTATAGTCCAGCTTCATCGACTGGATGATCCAGTTCGCCCCCGCTACAGATTAGAAATCTGGCGGCAATCTCGCCCCATGACCAATCAATTTCATCAGCCAACACTCGCCACATCCCCGGACATCGTTGGCTGGCCGAGAACGCGGCAGCGGCTTGATCAACGATGACATCAATTTTTTCCAGCCTACCTCAGTTGCTGACAGTAGCGGAAAAGCTCAACTCCAACGTGCACAGCAACACCATGATAGATTGGCTTTGTACGGCAGTTGGCCGTATAATTCGACTAGGAGGATTCACCCATGTCAGCAGCTGTTTCAACTGCCCGCCTCGAAGCCCGCATCAGCGCAGATCTGCATTCGATGCTCAAACGTGCTGCCGAGCTTCAGGGGCGTACCATGACTGATTTCGTCGTCACCGCCGTCCAGGCCGCCGCCCGCTCCGCCATTGAGCAGGCCGAGGTGGTGCGGATGTCTCTGGCGGATCAGGAGTGCTTTGCCCAGGCATTGCTGTCCCCGCCATCCCCTTCACCCGCTTTGGATCGCGCCTTCGCCCGTCGTAGCAAGCTGTTGCGTTCGGAATGAGCGAGGCTCCGTTCGGCATCGAGTCGCTCAACGCCGGGCATGATCGACTGTCCTTCCGCAGTGGGTCGGATCCGCTGGATCGGTATTTCCGGGAACAGGCGACGCAGGATGTGAAGCGCCGCGTGGCGGCGTGCTTCGTGGCGGTGGATGACTCACGCGCGATAGCTGGCTATTACACGCTGGCCTCAGCCGGCATCCTTCTGGCTGACCTCCCTCACGAACTCGGGAAGCGTCTGCCACGCTATCCAACGGTGCCCGCGGTGCGCATGGGGCGGCTGGCAGTCTCCCAGAATTTCAAGGGCATGGGGCTCGGCGGCGCGTTGCTGGCCGATGCCTTGAATCGCTCGGCCTGCTCCGAGATTGCCGCCTATGCCTTGGTGGTTGATGCCAAGGACGGGGAGGCCGCGGGCTTCTATCTCCACCACGGATTTGTCGCCCTGCCCAGTACGCCTTTAACTCTTTTCCTTCCATTGGCAACGGCGCTGGCATCCCGGAAGGTGGGCAAGGCCGCCCAATAGGCAAGTCTCTTGCATGACAAAGGCCACCGAAGAGGCCTTGTTGGTGATGCAGATGGCGCCGCCCACGCGGTTCTTGTAGGTGCCGCCCGCTGATTGACACTAGAAGTGTGAAGCGCAACCCCCTTTCTGCAGGTGTTGCGCAACTTGAAAAAATTAGGGGCTTAACTGTTGCGCCAATCGAATATAGAGTGCGCAACAATAGACGGATACCTTAAACGCAACGGCAGTTTTCAACAAAATGTCAATGGATCCTGTTATACCGACACTATCCAGTGTGCATCATTACCCGAAATTACCTAGATTGCGAAGGGCGAACCGCGTCGGTACCGGCGCGCTCCCGATGCCGCGGCCGGCAACCTTTGGTATTAGAATCCGCATGGAATACTCGGCAGCCTGCCGACGAGCGCCGACAAGAGCTTACCATGAGCAGAACCCCACGAATCCTTAGGCAGCCAAATCCGAATTTCAGACGCTCCGGGCGTCCCGAAGCGGGTCCTCAACAGCGGGTAGTCATAGATCCGGGACGATCCGCGATCGCCGGCAAGTATTTCTTGTCGGACGTCCCGGGAGCGACCGTTCCCGCCAGCCGGCTCAGCACCGTCCTCGAAAATATCGAACAGGACAAGAAGCTTTCGGCGAATGCGTTCGAATACCTACGGCAACAGGGGTATCTCGCCTTATTGAGCCTGGCTTCGGGCGAGTCGAACTATCAAGAATTCTCTAATCTGGCCCGCGTCGAACAGGGAAGGCGGGAATCCGCCGCCGCTGAGGTCAGGCAGAAGGAAGAAGCCGAACGTCTGCGGGCCATTGCGGAATCTGCGGCCAAGGAAGCCGCCCGGACGGCGGAGTACGAGCGCCAGCGACGGATCCAGGAAAGCGATCCGAAATACGTCGCCAAGATGAAGAACCAACGGCTCCGGGCCCGATACGGCCTGGACCAATTCATCGAGAAGGAATCGTTCAACCGCCTCATGGGCATCCTCCACCGGATCGACGGAGGCGCTCGATTCAGTGACGAGGACGTGCTGTGGCTAACAACGGAGGGCTCGGATTACTATTCCGACGAACTCAGGTTTGAGTTCCACTCCAGGGAAGCCGCGTTCTTCGTGACTGAATTCGCCCGAACCCGCGACCCTTGGAACGCCGTCAACGCCAGCGGCCATTTCCGAAAATGCGACCGCTCGGGAGCCGCTCACGAGCTATTGGAGGGCGTTTCCTTGGAAGGCCTGAAATCACCGAAGCTGAAGTCCGCCGTCCGTACGACCCACGGCGGAGTCATGCGCGATTTGGGCCGGTTCGACGTGGCGCTCCGCTACGGAACCGAGGCGCATGCCATAACGGACAGTGATTTCCGACCCTGCACGCTGCTCGGTGCTGTGAATTTCGAGCTGGGCAACTACGAATCGGCACGGGATTGGTACGCCAAGGCGGCGGAACGGGGTGCGAGCGAACGCTCGATCGACGACGAACTGCGCGGCATCTATATGCGGGCCGACAAATCGAAAAGGGACGAAATCAGGGCGTTCCTCATCAGGGAAGATCCGGTCCGATACAAATGGGCCCATAGTCTCCGGTAGCCGCAGTCCAAGACGCCGAGTCGTCGCGTCTGCGAAAACCGCTTTTCCCGCCCACTGGGGCCGGAGTGGCGGTTTTTGTACCAACGGCACAATCCATACATCATGGTTTACCATGGCACATTCCGCCGCCAAGTGCGAATAGACGAGGAACGGACGTTGTCGAGCGAATTGGAAGAAGATTTCGAGATCGAGGATCCCGCAGAGGAACTCTTCAGGGCGTGCGAGAAAGTCCTACGCTCCGGCATCTGGCTCATCCGGAACGGGTACGGCCGCCTCGCGATCCTGCCGTACCTCTCCCCGTCCGGCTGCCATTGGCGGTGCGAATTCCATCCGGTCGGATTCCGATCGAGGACCATGTTCCGCTACACGAGCGCCGACGGACACAAATACCTGGCCGCCCATTGCGGCGGAACGCTCAGGAAGGACGCCTCTCCCGAAAAGCTTGCCAAGGCCGCCCTCGTGGGCGCCGACGAAGACCTGCTTTCGGCGTGCTCCGGAGAAGCCTCACCGGAAACCCTCGCCTGGCTCGAAGTCTTGGAGCGGACTCTCGGGCAGGGGTTCGTTCCGCAGGCCTTCCACGAATACTCCACCGATCCATCGTCATGGGATGTCGTGACGCCGGCCTCGGATTTCAAATCCTCGATCTCCGCGCCTCCGTGGAATTGGGAGCAAGACCTTTCCTGGAAGGACCTCCCCTACTGGGGGTCGTCTCAGAAAACGGAATTTAAAGTACGTTAAGGCTTTGGCAGCGGCTGTAGCGGCCTGAACTTCCCCGCACCGACCTTGGCACTGCTGCGCCAGAGGTAATCGCCGGTCAGGTTGAT
>DAONAB010000182.1:0-6493 GCA_035400805.1 Nitrospira sp.
TGTTAAAAGAATACATGGGGGATCTTGTCGAGCAGGCTCGTCAGGAGTCTCAGGCTCAGCAGGCGTTCGGCTTTTCCGTGCCCCGGTACCAGCCGGACCATGCCATTGCGGATTTGCTCTCGATTTTGGACGATCGGATTGAGTCGGAAGGTCTGCAAGTCGGCATGCCGCTTGAGTTTCTACATGAGATGTGGCGGCATTGTAACGAGGCGCGCAGCCAGGTCATGGAGCAGGTGTGGCTGGAAACGAATCTCGGCCCGCCTGGCGCATCTAAAGCCCGGATTCGAGAGTTGACCTACGCCGCCTTGATCACCCATCTTGAATCGGATGCCGCACAAGAATAACGATGGCTGCGTACTCACCCGTCATGATGGCACTCAGGGTTGCCACTTGCCGGTGATCCAATAGACCAGGATGCCGGCCACTTCGTCGATGGCCTCCGTGCTGACATTGAGCGCCCCAACCGTGGGGATGAAGTCAAAACCGGTTTTCTGTTCCCAGGCCTGTTGCGGGTGGTGCGTCGATTCATAGCCGCAGGCCACCGGGGTGACCGTGAAGCCTTGCTTTTCAAACAAGCCAACGGCTCGGGGAAGATGATAGGCGGCGGTGACGAGCAGGATGTGGGCCGGCCCCAGGACAGCCTTGGTCTGGACGGCGTTTTCGTAGGTTGTTCGGGAGTTCTCCTCGACCTGGATAGCCGATTCCGGTACACCAAGGCGGAGCGCCCACCGTTTCATCTCACGGGAGACAGGAGGACCCGTCCGAAGCACAGTCGCATCGCCCCCGGTGAGCAACAGTTTAGGAGCCAAGCCCTGAAGCCACAACTCTACGCCACAGGCAGTGCGCTGGCGCGAAGTGTCCCCGGGTTCGTCGGCTGGTCGCAGCGATCCTTTTTGAAGGACACTTCCTGAAAGGACAACCACGGCGTCGAATTTCTGGGTCGGGGTCGCTGTGAACGGCGGATAGCGTGCCTCAAGCAGTGAGATAGCCATGCGTGAAAGAAGGGGAGTGGCCGTAAGGAACAGGAGCAGGATGGTGCTGAAGGCGAAGCGCTTGACCCACGTTGTTCGTCTGGGCGTCACGGGCAACGATGCAACGAGCAGCGTTGCTCCTGCCGTCAAGATAATCCATGACAACGGATACAGTAGATATTTTGAGGCTTTGTACACACCGAACCACATGGGGGTTAGATCCATAGGAGCTCCAAGGTTGACCGGAAGAACGCTCAGCATACACGGAGGTGTGACAGACACCAAGTGTTCAGGAGGATGGTATGGCAGAGGGACGGCAGTATTGGTTGATGAAATCCGAGCCCAACGTATTTTCACTCGACGATCTGGCGCGCGCGCCCAAGCAGACCACGTCCTGGGACGGGGTGAGAAACTACCAGGCGAGGAATTTCATGCGGGAGATGAAGACCGGTGATCAGGTGTTGTTTTATCACAGCAACGCTCAACCACCTTGTGTGATGGGGATCGCCGAAGTGGTCAAAACCGCCTATCCCGATGCGACGCAGTTCGATCCACACGATGCGCACTATGACCCGGCGAGTCTTCCCGACCAGCCCCGCTGGGATGTGGTGGATATCCGGTTCGTGCGCAAGTTTGCCGCGCCGCTGTCGTTGGATCTGCTAAGAGAGCAGGCGAGTTTGAAGGGAATGGAATTACTTCGAAAGGGATCGCGCCTGTCGGTACAGCCGGTGAGACTGTCTGAGTGGCAAGAAATCCTTCGACTCGCGCGCACTCACACTGATTGAGGTCCTGCTTTGGATCAGAAGCGTCTGGTCATGCTCCCTCGTGAGGCATGACGAGAGCTAACTACGGGCTTTGCCGTCGTCTAAATAGCGATGTTGCCAGTCGAGCCAGGCATGGCCAAGCTCATGGGCAAGAATGTAACGTCGTCGCGTGACGGGAAGTCGCTTGCGAATATAGATCGTTTTCGCTTCATTGTCCCAAATCCCATCCGCGTTGGCGTCTTGGCGGTCCATCTCTGAATCAGTGACCTGCCGGATCATAATGTGATAGCCGAATGGAAGGACGACTTTGTTTGGTATTCGCACCGTGCCCTCGCTGTCTGTCGTATGGGCGCCCTCTGCGCCGAATTCCCGCCCCTGGATAGCCTAACATATTTCATCTTTCGTCTCCCCCGATTAAAACGTCATGTTTTTCATTGCGTTATGCAATATTATCGCTTCCTGTCTTCTTTCAGGCCCCATCGTGTCTCCTGGCACCGGGACGGTGTTGAGGATTTCAATTGAAAGATCGGATGGTGTATCATTCGGCCATGGTCGATAAACTTCTCGCTCAAGAACTTGCGAAGCCTTACCCGTCGGTCGTCAGGATTGTGGGCGTAAAGATCCGTGACCGGGGCGAGGTCAAGAAATTCGATGCCGGGGAAGCCCACCTCTCTGTAGGTGATCGCGTTTTGGTCGATGTGGCGGGCGAGCTCAGTTACGGAGTCGTCTATGGAGCTCCTCAGGCGATGCCGTTTATCCCTCCCATGCGTGTCTTGCAGCCCATCTCTCGCAAAGCCACTGCTGAGGACGTGGCGACCATCGATCGCTACGAACGACTGGCTTCTGAGGGTATGAAGGCCTGCCGGGAACAGGCCATAGCGCTGGGGCTCAGGATGAAACTGGTCGAAGTCTTTTGCTCGTTTCACCGCCGGCAGATGACGTTTGTCTATACGGCCGAAGATCGCATCGATTTCCGCGAATTAGTTCGTCTGCTCGCTCGCCGGTTCGGTGGGCGGATCGAAATGCGGCAGGTAGGAGTCCGGGACGAAGCCAGCCGCTTGGGGGGAATCGATACCTGCGGCCTCGTACTCTGTTGTGCCGCTTTTCTGACAGAGGTCAAACCGGTGACCGTGAAGCAAGCCCGTGGAATGGGGCTTCCGGTGGATGACCCCAAATTGCTGGGCGTCTGTGGACGTCTCAAGTGTTGTTTGTTGTTCGAAGCCATGGAAAGCCAGCCGTCCTCCTCCTCTAAGTCGTCTGCGCTCATCAATCCCGCTCGTACCCGTTTAGCCTCTTCGTAGTTCGCAGCAGTTTCGCTCAGAGCCCTGTCGCATCACGCCGAGTATCCGTTTCCGAGACCTGCATGTGGGAAGCCTCGTCATTTCACGCTGAAGGAGTATAATGAGCGTGAGGTGAGAAATGCCTCAGGTACTGGTGCTCGGATCCGGGAAAATCGGGTCGCTCATTGCTGGGCTGCTGTCGTCCAAAGGACAGTATCAGGTGCACCTGGCCGATCTCACCCTGGATGCGCCGAAACGCCTGATCGATGATCTGGCGCTGACGACAGTCACTCCCTGCGCGGTGGATGTGCGGCGGCTTGATACGGTCGTCGCCTATGTCACGGCGTATCGCTTTGACGCGGTGATCTCCTGTCTGCCGTATTTTTATAATGCGGCGGTCGCGGAGGTTGCGCGAGCCCATCATCTCCACTATTTCGACCTCACCGAGGACGTGGCCGTCACCGGCTGCGTCAAGGCCATCAGCGAGGGCGCCGATCGAGCGTTTCTCCCCCAATGCGGGTTGGCTCCAGGATTTATCAGCATCGTCACCAACGACCTCATCGGCCATTTCGAATCTATCGATCAGGTGAAGATGCGCGTGGGCGCCCTCCCGGTCCACCCGAGCAATGCCTTGAAGTATTCCCTGACGTGGTCGACCGACGGATTGCTCAATGAATATGGAAATGTCTGTATCGGGATTGAAGGGGGGGAAGAGGTTCACCTGCGGCCCTTGGAAGGGTACGAGACGATTGAATTGGACGGCCTGCTCTATGAAGCCTTCAATACGTCAGGTGGGCTAGGTACTCTCGCGGACTCCTATCGCGGCCGGGTTCGAACGATGAATTATAAGACGCTGCGATACCCCGGCCATTGCGAAAAAATCCAATTTCTCATGAACGATCTCAAGCTGAATGAGGACCGGGAGACGCTCAAGCGTATTCTGGAACGGGCGATTCCTCAGACACATCAAGACGTGGTGTTGGTGTACGCCGCCGTGACGGGGACCAGGCAGGGTGAGTTATTTGAAGAGACCTACGTGAAGAAGGTCTACCCTCGGACGATGCTCGGGCGCACATGGTCTGCGATTCAAGTCACTACCGCGTCATCCCTGTGCGCTGTGCTTGATCTAGTGCTGGCAAAACCATCCGCCTATCGAGGATTCATCAGGCAGGAGCACTTTCCCTTGCGGGATGTATTGGACAATCGCTTCGGGGAGTGTTTCCGTCCCTAGAGTCATGATGACGACAGAAGAACTCTTCAAACGGCTCGGTTTAGCTCCGGAACAATCGGGGGGAGGTTCTGCTTCCTCAACCTGGACGCGTACGACGCAGGCAGGAGTGATCGAATCCCGGAATCCCTCGACAGGACTCCCGCTAGGCCGAGTCTATGGGTGTTCCGATGACGATTACGACGCCCTGGTGATCGGCCTGCAGGAGACGCATCGGTCATGGAAGATGGTGCCCGCGCCTAAACGAGGCGAGGTCATCCGTCGGATCGGGCAGGCGTTGAGAGAGCAGAAAGATGCCCTCGGCAGCCTGATTGCTCTCGAAGTAGGAAAAATCAAAGCCGAAGGCGATGGCGAAGTGCAAGAGATGATCGATATGGCTGACTTCGCCGTGGGGCTGTCCCGCATGTTGTACGGGTACACCATGCATTCGGAACGGCCGCAACACCGGATGTACGAACAATGGCATCCGTTAGGCGTATTAGGCGTGATCACCGCATTCAACTTTCCGGTCGCGGTCTGGGCCTGGAATGCATTCATTGCAGCCGTGACCGGCAATACGGTGTTGTGGAAACCTTCCCCAAAGACGCCGCTCTGTGCCGTGGCGATACAGCATCTCTGCAATCGTGTCCTGGAAGGCGCCGGATACCCGGGTGTCTTCGCACTCTGTACGACGGATCGGGTTGAACTGGCCGAGCGCATGGTTCGGGATGAACGGCTTCCGCTGATCTCCTTCACTGGTTCGGTGGCGGTGGGACGGCATGTAGCGGAGGTGGTGGGACGTCGTCTGGGGCGGAGCCTGCTGGAGTTGAGCGGGAACAATGCCGTCATTGTCGATGAGACCGCCGATCTGGAATTGGCCACCCGCGCGATTGTCTTCGGTGCCGTCGGCACTGCGGGACAGCGTTGCACAACCACCAGGCGGGTGATTGTACAGGAGTCCCGGTACGATGCACTCATGTCGCGCCTTGTCTCCGCCTATGGGCAGGTGACCATCGGGGATCCCCTCCAAGCAAATGTCATGATGGGGCCGCTGATCGATGGCGAGGCTGTGGCGCGGTATCAATCGGCGCTCGACGCCGTGAAGCAAGCCGGCGGTGAGGTGCTCTGTGGGGGGCGGGTCTTGTCTCGTTCGGGATATTTTGTCGAGCCGACGATCGTGCGAGCCCAGCATCATTGGAAGATTGTTCAACAGGAAACGTTTGTGCCGATTCTGTACGTCATGACCTATCGAACGCTTAATGAGGCCATTGAGATGCAGAATGCCGTGCCGCAGGGATTATCGTCCGCGCTGTTTACGACGCACCTTCGCCATAGCGAGGCCTTCTTGTCGGCGACGGGCAGTGATTGCGGCATAGCCAACATCAACATCGGTACCTCTGGGGCGGAGATCGGCGGCGCATTCGGCGGAGAGAAACACACTGGCGGCGGGCGCGAAGCGGGATCCGACGCGTGGAAGGCCTATATGCGGCGTCAGACCACGACGATCAATTGGGGAACCGAATTACCGCTGGCGCAGGGGATCACGTTTGGGCGGTCGGAAGGAGGACACCATGGGGCAAGCCGCTGAGCTGGATGCCGTGATTGCTCGCATGACGACGGACTTCCTTGCACGGAACAGTGCGGCTGGAATGCTTCGCCGCGCGTTGGACGACATCGGTGTGGGGTTTGTGCCGGTGATGGACCATTTGACGATTCGAACCATGGACATCGATCAACGAGCGGTGGAATTCATCGCCCTCGGGTACGAGTTCGATGAAACGATTTACTTCGACGACTGGTATGCCAAGGTGTTCAGGAAAGCCGGTTATCCGGCGTTGTTTGTGGACCAGGCGTATCCGGACGCTCGCGGCCAGACCAGCATCATTCCGCGCTGGGTGGAAAAATTCGGCGATCGCGTGTTTCATCATGTGGCGGTCCGGGTCGAGGACATCGAGCACGCGATTCTCAAACTGAAATCGAAGGGTGTGGTCTTTGCCGGGGAAATCGTCGGCGCCAGGGGAGGACCACTGCGGCAGATTTTTACTGCGCCTGAGATGATCGACGGACAACCGTTTTCGGTGCTGGAACTTGCCGAACGGCATCAGGGGTATCAGGGCTTTCTTCCTCCGCAAGCCGATAGTCTCATGCGCTCCACCGTGCGCTAGGGGCCTGCGGCGTCACTGCTTGATCGACCGCTGCCGCAGGTGTCGGCAACGCGTTACCTTGCATGATCGCCAAATCTGCGTACAATGGCCTGCTGGATATCAGTCA
>DAONAB010000183.1:0-6447 GCA_035400805.1 Nitrospira sp.
TTCGGGCGCTTGCTGCCGTTGGCCTTGACGTAATGCACGCGCAGGTCCGCCAGCACCCGTTGCGGCTTGGCGGATCGGTTGACGAGCTCACAGTCGATCATGACGGCCGAACCGATAGTAACCCGTGGAGGCGTCACACGCCCCTTGCGGATCGACAGGAACGCCGACTCTCCATACCCCAAGACAGCCAACGCATCGGTATCAGCCCGCTTTACCGCCGACCTCAACGCATGACGAACAATCCACCGGCGCTGCTCCGTCGCGTTCTTCATCCATCGCTTGGCCGTCGCCACGAGCACAGCCGGATGGTCCTTGCCGATGTCGTTCAGGTTATTGGCCACACTTCGACGCAC
This sequence comes from Nitrospira sp., assembly GCA_035400805.1. Lineage (GTDB taxonomy): Bacteria > Nitrospirota > Nitrospiria > Nitrospirales > Nitrospiraceae > Nitrospira_A. Next base: position 354 of record DAONAB010000183.1, read on the forward strand.
ATACAGCGACGGGTCATCCTTGAGTCGCTCCAGCAACGCGAGCACAGGGCGCGGATCGGCCTGAAAGGCGCGTAACCGGGAAGCCCAGGGCAGCCGGGGGCGCGTGCCTTCCGACACCAGGCGACGCACATCCTCGCTGGGGTCAGTCGTCCATTCAGCGAGACGCGCCAGCGTCGCCGCCTGGTGCCGCTCCAAATACCGGCGAATGCTGAATTCGGCCGTAAAGCGCTGCGTCAGGACATATTGCGCCCGCATGGAGATTTCGAAATGTTCAAGTCCATATTCGGCCACAAAGAACACGTGCGGAAGAAACAAAAAGCCGCCCATCCCCTGGGCAACGGCTCGCTCCGGTTTCCGGTCGAGCGACGCCAGAAGAATCTCGATGGCCTTCTCATAGTCCTCCGGCAAGGACCGGCGAAGCTGATGGGCGATTTTCCAACCGCGAGGCATCAGCTCCAGCGCGTCATACCCTTCCAACGAAGACCTGACGAACCCCTTCTCGTCGAATCGCGGAAAGACGGCGACAATCATCCGGGCAATCGTGCGCGGAACATCGGCCCCGAAACTATTCTTGAGCGGCTCAGCCATGAGATCTCACCCGCCGGCAAACACCGGCCGGAATCCGGCTTTCGTCAGAATGCGCGCCACGTCATCGCGCCTATCGCCTTGAATTTCGATCCGCCCTTCCTTCACCGTACCCCCGACGCCGCAGGCCTTCTGCATCTCCTTCGCCAATCGCTCTTTTTCATCCTGACCGATACCGGTGAAACCCGTCACGACCGTCACCGTCTTGCCGCCGCGATGCGCGGTTTGCCGGATGATATCCACCCGCCCGCGGTTCTTCGCCGACGCTGGCGAGACTGTGACTGGGCCTTCGGCCTTGTCTCGCGGCAGAGTCGGCGAGGGTTCAAGGTTCTTCAGCGCGGCAAACGGACTCTTCCACTGAACCGGCTCTCCGTCGATGGGGATACGTTTCTTCTCCTTCATGCCGTCATGCTCCATAGCTCGTCGTTCGTCGCTCGCTCGAAGAAAAGAGCCTATAGCGTATAGCAGGAGCTAGGACCACAAATCTCATCTGCCCGTCATCAGCCAGACGCTATACGCTCATATTCTCCCGCGCCAGACGCTCTTGTCCGCAACGAGATACGCTTCACGTTTTACGTTTCACCTTTCACGCTTCCTTCAGGGTCGTCAATTCAACCTGCACCGCATTCGTCCCGTCACCGATCAACATCTGGCCGTCTTGAATGGTGCAATGCAGTTCCATGTTGCGTTGCGCAAGCCCGGCCAGAGCCCGGCTTCCCTCCAGCGAAAGATTCATCACGGTGAGATTCTTCAACCGTTCAAGCGCAGCCAGATTCTCTTTCCACCACTGATCCGCAGCACGACCACCATAGGTATAGACGCAGACCTGTTTGGCGCGACCACAGGCCTGGCGAAGAGCCTTCTCGTCGGGCAGACCCACCTCGATCCACAACTCGATAATCCCGGTCAGGTCCTTTTGCCAGAGCGCGGGCTCATCTTCAGTGCTCAGCCCGCGGCCAAACAGCAGTGCTTCATGCGCGTGCAGCGCAAAGGCCAGCAGGCGCACCATCATCCGTTCGTCGGTTTCTGACGGATGTCGCGCAAGGGTGACTGTATGATCTTCGTAATAGTGGCGGTCTACATCGGCGATGTGGAGGAGGGCTTTGAAGATCGTCGCATTCGGAGCCATGTGGTTGTGAAGTCCTTGTGTGGGCGTTCAGATTGACGAAACCAGGCGATGCGGCAGTGGAAGCGGACAGCTCAGGGTCAAGGCAGCTCCGCGATATACATCCCCTCCACCCGCTCGCGCGCCCAGGGCGTCTTGCGCAGAAACGTGAGACTGGATTTGACGCTTGGATTGTTGAGGAAACAGCGCACCGGCAAGCGCCGGCCGAGCTCAACCCACCCGTGGCGTTCAACCAGGGTCGTCACGATGGTCTCAAGCGTCACGCCGTGCAGGGGATCGCGGGGATGGGAATTCGTCATGATGTGATGGTGTATAGCATGGAGGATGAAAGAAGGGCGAATGGGCTACCCTGCAGTTTCATAACACCCATCAGATCGCGAACGATGTCCGAGCTGAGAGAGTCATCTGTCGCTAACATGTTGGACGGTCGCGCACTCCCGATGTCAGCTTCAATTGTGCCCTAGCTATGTCCCTACAACCTATTTATGGATGCCGCCCAATCTCTACGATGGAGCTTGATAACGCACAGAGCCACGGTAGAACGCTCATGATCTTGTCAGATTTTCCCAAGTTACATTTGGCGCAGAGGATTTGAACGTTCTGCGCAGAAAGACTGCTTCCACCCTTTGAATAGGGTATGTCGTGATCGTAATGCAGATTCTTCTGGAAACCACACTGGACACACTTGCCCTGATCTCGTTTCCAGACTTCGACTTTCACATGGGTCGGAATCAGCCGTTTGTGCGGAAGCTCAATGATTCGGCCAAAAGCTTTCTTTTCGACAGGTTTGAGGAAGAACTGGAACACTTTCCTCTTTTCCTCCCACAACGTAAAGTGCGCGTCGAACAGCTCAAAGAATCCCTTGTAGCACCATACTCCGACAGCAATTTTTTCGTAGACTTTCACCAGCTCTGCTTTTTCTCTTAGCCCGCGCTGAAAATCCATGGCTGCCTTAAAGAATCGACCATTCTCTGTCCAAGCCCCCCTCGGCGTTGTGATCGGTTGATCAACATCCTTGGGATTAGGGCAATCCTTTGTGCGTGGTTGATCATGGCCCTCATAAACCAGTATTCCTGTGGCTTCGTCCACTACATCTCGATACGGAGCATTCGCTCGTTGAGACATGAGTAGGATGGAATAGTCCTTTCCCACTCCAAAATTCATTCCCTTCTGAAGCATCAATTTCTCAGTGCCGACCAGTTCTCCGTAACTAATGATGTCATCGACATTCATATGGTCCTCATGGAAATACCATCCGGCTGCAGACTTCACTCCCTCAACAATATACGGCAACGGGATTATATCCCAAGCTAAGCACCAGCCTCCATGTGGCTCGACTTCCTCTAGGCGTTTGCGTCGCAGCACAAAGGATCGAGAAACACTACTCCGGCTATCCTGCTATAGTGACCGTAGGGAGCATGGCATTGGCTTGCACAGGCCGAGCATGTAGCCACTTTCCTACTCCCCCATGCAGCGAATCGTGTCCGCTCACCAAGGAGGGTTGTCATGCAGAAATCATTGATTGTCGCCATCGCAGTCGCCGCCGGTCTCGGGGCAAGCTCGGTTTCGTCGTTTCTGCAATCAGCCCATGCCGAGGGTCTGGTAGCCGAAGGCAAAGAGGCGATGAAAGGCACGAGCAAGTCGCTGACGGAAGCCACCGGCAGACTCAAGACCGATGCGACCCAAACGAAAGACGACGCCAAGAAGCTGGACATCGACAAGACCAAGCAGGGTGTCGGTCAGGTGAAAGAAGACGTCAAAGGAGTCAAGGAAGGCGCGAAAGGCGCGCTGACCAATCCGTTGGGCAAGTAGTCCACACTGCCCGGTGCCGGCAACAGAGGGCCCTGCTGATCCAACTTAGAAATGGGTTTGAACGGAATCGACTGCGCCGGGGTCACCACCTAGACGGCAAGATCCTGCAGCGCCTTGACGATGTTGTGTAGTTCTTGGCATTGCTCCTTGGTCATCGCTTCCTCATCCCCCGGCAGCCTCTTGACGGTGAGCGAGGTGCAGGATTGCAGCGAACCAGCCCATGCCACGGGTTCCGACCGCCCCGACTCTCACCAAGACTGCCAGCGTGGCAGGCCTGTAAGCCCTGAGGCAGCCGCTGACGATCTGAGCGATGCGCGTGGATCTGTTGTCGCTATTCGACGCCCCTATCCGCACCGAGAACCGGACGGTATCACAAGAGATACAACCTACCTGCTCATCTCAACAGGCCGGCCGGACGAGCAACCCGCCCACGCTCGCGACGTGCACAGTCACAGTGGTTCGCGGTACAGTGTCTTTCCACAGGCGCCCGATACACCATGACGAAACTGGCACGCATCCCGCAGTTCTTCAAGGCAGACCTGTGGACGATCGATCCCGCCTCCGTGCCCACCCTCCAGCGCATCGGCATTCATGCCATGCGGTTGGTGATCGCCGTGGCACTGGAGTTTCGCCATCGACTGCTTGATGCCCGGGCCGCCGGATTGGTGTACACCACACTCCTCTCCCTCGTCCCCTTTCTCGCCGTCATGTTTTCGGTATTAAAAGCCTTCGGAGTCCACCAGCAGATCGAACCGGTCCTGGCCCAGGCATTGGAACCGCTGGGCCCGAACGGGCAGGAAATCACGGGCAAGATCATCGGCTTCGTGGACAACCTCAAGATCGGCGTGTTGGGCATCGTCGGCGTTGCGGGGCTTTTCTACACCACCTATTCGCTCATCGACAAAATCGAGGAAGCGTTCAATGCCATTTGGCTGGTGCGGGAAGGACGATCGTGGGGACGGAAGTTTGCCGATTATTTGAGCGCCGTGTTAGTCGGTCCATTGCTGGTCGTGACCGCGTTCGGGCTGCTCGCCTCCGTTCACAGTAATACCCTGGTGCAGCGGGTGTTGGAAATCCAACCATTCGGGTACCTGATGCTCCTGGCCGGCCGACTGCTGCCCTTCGTCATTTTGAGCGGACTCTTCACCTTTCTTTATAAGTTCATCCCCCACACACAGGTGCGATTCGACTCCGCGCTGGTCGGCGGGATCACCGCGGCCGTCCTATGGGGCATTGCGGGAGAAGCATTCGCGATGTTCGTGGCTCAGTCGGCCCAATACAGCGCCATCTATTCCGGCTTTGCGGTGCTGGTTCTATTTTTGCTGTGGCTCTATGTGGGATGGCTGATCGTGCTCATCGGCGCGCAATTCTCGTTTTTCCATCAATATCCCACCGCCTATGTGTCGCGTTTGCTCTGGCAGCAAGGCACCCATGCATTCCGAGAGCGGTTGGCCCTGAACCTGCTGGTGGTCCTGACTCGACAATATCTGAAGGGCGAGGGACCGATGCCTGCAGGCGACCTGGCCATCGAGTTGCACCTTCCCGTCTCGCTCGTGGCGGAACAGGTACGGCATCTGGTGGAAACCGGACTGCTCGGCCTCATGGCCAATCCCGAAGGTATCAGTCTCACCAAGCCGCCTGAGTTGATTTCCATCAAAGAGGTCCTGGATGCCACCCACCAAGGACGTGCCGCCGATGCGACGGTCTCGCTGGGTACCGAGGACAGTGTCCGTGAGGTGTTACGCCGCCGCGATACCGCCATCGAACAGGCGCTTGCGGGTCAGACCTTGCGCTCCCTCGTCGAGATCCCCATGTCTCGCAAAACGTGACCCGTACCCCATTGGGCCTCTCTCCCTCAGCCACTTCTCCTGGTAGCGCACCCTCGGTGGTCCGGACTGTGTGCGTCTTACACGTACAGCTGTAACGTACGCGTCGTCCGAAATCCCCCCTTATCCCTCATCCCGGGGATGGGGCTGGTTGATCTCCCGGTCCGCGCGTCCGCTATTCCAACTTCGGCTAAAAGGGAAAAGGCGGGGAGCCGTCACTGCGCGCATCGGACGGGCACATTCCGATCGTGCGCATCATCCGGAATCCCCCTCTATCCCTCACCCAGGGCGGGCAGCCAGGAAGGTCCCAACCTGTGCGCATCCAACGCTCCACCAATCCAAGGGGAGGGGTCGGGGCGGCTCTCACTGCGCGCATGGGACGAGCATATTCCGATCGCGCGCATTCCCCATTTTCTCAATTTCCAATTCTCCCTAGGGATGGGGGCTGGTTGATCTCCCACTGCGCGCCGTCCAACTGAATCCCCTCCTACCCCTCACCCAGGGCGTGCAGTCGGGTGCTCCTGAGTGCGCGCGTCCAACGAGGGCCTTCTGAGGCCGCGCGTTGCGCGAGGTGCGCGACGCGAGGAATAACGAGCGTCAGGTTTGCGCACGCCGGCGAGGCGGTGAGCCGGCAGTGTCTTCTCGGGGAGCGCCCGACTGCACGCCCCTCTCCCCCTCCTTGCCGCCGCACCACTCCGACTGATAAAAGAAAGAGTTATCACCCAGCGACGCCAGGCGATGCCCT
>DAONAB010000184.1:0-6438 GCA_035400805.1 Nitrospira sp.
GTGGCCTCGCCTATGAAATGCATGTTGGACTGTGAGGTCACCGCAGCGTGGAGACCGATGCGTACCAGGTTGTTTTTGCTGACAATTCCCACGGTGATCGGGGCATGGCTCGGTCGTGGATCGTTCATAAATGATTCGCGGAGGTAGGCCTTAGAACGATGGCACGGCGGGGCTTTTCATTGCCTGGCGCCGGCAATACTCATAACAGCTTGAAAGGACAAGGTCGCCGGAGAAGCGCACCGTCCCACACACCTGTCCCATGAGGAGTGCCCAGTCTGCGACATGGGCGGCCAATTGGCTTGGAGCCATTCCCTGGGTGCGAAACAGGTTTATGGCGACCATCGAAAGGACCACTTTGAGATGAGACAGGGAAGGCCCATAGCTAAAGACGTATTCATGCTGTCCCGTGAAGAGCAGCTGCACGCCGGTCCGGGCTTTCATGCCATGATGTCCGCAGTGAGGACAATGCAGGCATTCAAGACCGCTACATGGGTCATACCCGGCACGACTATCCGCTTCCATCGTATGGCCACAATGAGTCGCCGGACACAGCATCATGACGTTCTCCCTTAGATGGTGAAATGCGCGGCTGCCGTCTCAGGCACTGTGGAGTGCGGGGGATCCCGAGCGTCCGGAACCTTCACGGCTCTGAGCGGCGGATGCTGTTTTGACCATCCGTTCGGCTTCCAGCCAGTCCTCGCAGTCGTGTCCGTCCCGTTGTCCTCGTTGTTGATAGAGGGCGTAGGCGAGCTGTTCAATCCTGCTTCTGGTGTCGTCCGCTGTCTCAACGGTCTTCACCTGAGGGGTGGACAGGACTCGATCCTTCCGTTTTGGTATCGACCTGCTGGTTGACCCTCGGGAAATGCTTCGTAGCGGTTCGTCCGCTGCAGGTCTTTGTTCCGGATGGTCTGTCATGGTAGCGACTCCTTGCCGATCAGGCCGGCTGCTGAGGTGTGGTCTGTGCGTGGTGCCTTATTGAAGGCGGACGCAGGGTATCCCGAGCGTCGCCAGGAGCACCTCTTCTACTGGGTGTTCCAAATGGGGAGTGATGGATCCATCGGGGAGGGTGTCGGTGGAATGCGAGACTCCGCTCAAGGGGTGATGGAACGGTTGCGTCAGCGCGAGAACGGGTGCCTGCGGGCAGAGCGCATTGACGGTGCGGAGTGCGTCCATGCCAGGGCTGTTTCGATGCGAACCACCTGAATCCTGACTTAGAAGAATGGCCTCCGGCTGGATTTCGCCGAGTTGTGCGAGGGTGGACTCCAGGTCTCGCACGAGCACTGCATGGTACCCCCTCGTTGCCAGACAATCGGCAAGTTTGAGTCCGAACTGCATCTCCGCATCGACAATCATGACTCGTGACCTTCCTGCTTGTTTGACAGGGTGCATTGTGGGACTCATCGACGGCCCTCCTTTTTCTTCAGGGGGTCAATTGAGGCGATCCCCAGGGGCTTCTCCTGTCGCCGCAGCGGGGATGACGTGGTGGAAGGCTTGTGCGTCCAGGCTTGTCAGCGACACCATGTACTGGAAGCGAGGCAGGGGGCGCAGCACGATCACGCCTCTGCGTGACAAGATATCTACCGCCATGAAGACCTGATTCCAGGTACACCCTTGGAGTTGCTGTGCTAAGCGTTCCAGTGTGCAGGCTCCGTGTCGTGTGAGCTCTCGGGTGATAAGGCCCTCTGTGGCGGCGAGCGTCGTCATGTGATCCATCCTGCTCTATGTACTGCAGCCCTTTTGTGACGAACCGTCAAAAGGCCGGTGGCACGGCCTCTATGGCTCTAGCCTTCGAGGCGACTCTTGGGACTTCAGAGCCGCGACAATGATAGGTGTACGCTTTGAGAGGCCTGTACACCATCGCCATTTGCGCAAAATGTGCGTCGCCGATTTGGTAGCGATGTCTGTCGCCGTTTATGCTACGAAATCGAAAGGCGGGGCATGAACTGAGACAGCAGGGGTCAGGAGACGAGACGGTTGACCAGACGATTTTCGAGCGCGTAATGCGTCAATTCGGTATTGTTCTTGAGCTGCATTTTTTCGAGGATACGTGCCCGATACGTATTAATAGTGCTGATTCCCACGCAGAGGTCTTCCGCAATCTCTTTGAGGCTTTTGCCGACCGCGATCAAACACATCACCTGGTACTCGCGGTCGGAGAGGAGCTCGTGGGGAGGTCGCTCGGCTTGTTCATTGAGGTTGGCGACGAGCAATTCCGCCATGGAGGCGCTCACAAACTTTCCGCCTCCAAGGATCTTTCTCAGGGCCTGAACCAATTCGTTCGGCGCGCTGTCTTTGGTGAGGTACCCGGACGCCCCTGCTTTGAGCATTCTCCGGGCCAGCTGATCTTCCGGATAGGCGCTGAGCACGAGGACCGGGAGTTTCGGGCAGACCTGCTTGAGATCTTTCAGGGCATCGAGGCCGCTCTTTCCCGGCATGCCCACATCGAGGACGACGATGTCCCAGGTGAATTTCTTGATCCGGTCGATCATTTCCTCCGCGTTTCGCGCTTCGCCGATAACGGCGCCCTGGAACTGCTCGTTGAGAATTTGTTTGACGCCTTGCCGGACGACGGCATGATCATCTACCACCAGAATCTTTGTCACGATGGGCTCCATCTGTTGCGCCTGGCCCGACGGGAGAACCGGGCTTTATGTCGCACGTCTGCTCCGGTATCACCCGCGGGACGGCTGCTCAAGAGGAATCCTCACTCGCACAGTGGTTCCCGATTCAGCATTCCCGGCGAAGGTGATGCTGCCGCCGAGCAGTAAGGCGCGCTCCCGCATGCCGACAAGGCCTAAAGACTGAGGATCGGCCAGCTCGGATTCGGTGATGCCGCGCCCATTGTCTTGCACTTCAAGGACTAGCCCCCCCGCTTGCTCCTGGAGGGTGATCTTGACGACGGACGCCTTCGCATGGCGAACCACATTGGTCAGGATTTCCTGGAAAATTCTAAACATGGCCGTCGATGCGGCCTGCGACAGGGGCGCGGACCGGAGATAAATATCCAGCCGGCACTCCATGCCGGTACGGGATTGAAATTCATGCGTTTGCCATTCAATCGCCGCGATCAGGCCCAGCTGGTCCAGCACGATGGGGCGCAGATCCGTGGCAATTCGTCGCACCGACTGGATCGTGGCATCAACGAGTTCAGCAATCGATTCGAGGCGATTGTGCGTAGCCGGCGCGACGTCGGGGAGCTGATCGCGCAACAGCGAAAGTTCCAGTTTCACGCCTGTTAGCGCCTGACCCAGCTCGTCATGGATCTCGCGCGCGATGAGAATCCGTTCCTCTTCCCGCACCGACTCCAGGCGGGCGGTCAGGTTTCGCAGTTGATCATGCGAGGTGGTCAGTTGCTGCTCAGCCCGTTTGCGGGCGGTAATGTCAAGAAAGACGACGACGGCGCCGGTGACCTGCCCCTGTTCGAGAACCGGAAAGGAGGAGTATTCCACTGGAAATGAGGTCCCGTCCTTGCGCCAGTAGACTTGGTCATCGACCTTGCGGCCTTTTCCATCCGCCAGTGTTTTGTGGATATGGCAGTGCGACCGGAGGTAGGGAGCACCATCGCCCAGTGAATGGTGGATGCACTCATGCATGTCGTGGCCAAGTAGTTCCTCGGGCGGGTACCCGACCATGCGCGAGGCGGCGGAATTGATAAATGTGCAACGGCCCTGCCGATCGAGGCCATAGATGCCCTCTCCGGTGGATTCCAGCAGGAGGAGACGGTCCTTGGCGAGTTGTTGGCGGAGCTCTTCCGCCCGCTGCCTATCGGTAATATCCGTGGCGATTCCGCAGAGCGCGTAGCAACGGCCTTCGGCATCGCGCAGGGGGAATTTGACCACAATGCTGGTGTGGGTGCCGTCGTCATGCAGCGCCGATTCTTCGAATCGCATTGGAGCGTCGGCTTCCAGCACCTTCCGGTCATTCTCGCGAAATGTGGCGGCCTGAGCGGGCGGAAAGATTTCCTCGTCGGTTTTGCCGACAAGATCCTGTTGCGTCAGACGGGACACCGTTTCAAACTGGCGATTGGCCTGGAGGTAGCGTCCGTCCAGATCTTTGAGGAAGATCAGGGCAGGACTGTTGTCCATGATCGCGCGAAAGCGGTTTTCGCTGTTACGGAGCGCGTCATCGATGCGTCTGGTTTCGGTGATGTCACGAAAGACCACCACTCCGCCTTTGATCAGTCCCATGTCATCCCGTAAGGGCCTTGCAGACACATCCAACCACTGATCGTCACACTGGCGCCGGCGCTTAAGGAAAAGGGTGGCGCCGGTGACGGATTCTCCACGAATGGCCCGTGCGAGCGGAATGTCGTGAGCCGGGTAGGGCGTCACTTTATCAGGGAGAAAGATCGTGAAGTCATCCGACCATTGGCCGACGGTTCGTGTGGCCGGACCACTTCCGAGGATGTGTTCAGCGGCAGGGTTCCAGACTCGAAACGTGCCCGTTTCATCCGCCATCACCACTCCGTCGGCCATGCTGTTCAGGACCGACTGGAGGAAGCGCGTCTGTTCGCGCAATTCTTCTTCCAGCCGTTTGCGGCCGACGGCATACTGCAGCGCGCGTGCGAGAAGCGGAGCCGACGTCTGGCCCTTGATGAGATAATCTTGCGCCCCGGCCTGAATGAAGTGCAGCCCTAATTCATCATCCTCCAGTCCGGTCATCAGCACGATCGGAATCCCATGCGCCGCGCCATGCATCCTGATCAGGGTTTCAATGCCCTGACTGTCCGGCAAAGACAGATCGAGAAGAATGACATCGATCGTAGCCTCGCTCAGGCAGCGGATTCCGGCATCAAGGCGGCCGACGTGCGTGAGGGGGAACTGCCCGTCCCGGGTGTGCGCGAGGAGCTCGCGCACCAGGCGAACGTCGCCCGGGTTATCCTCAATCAACAGAACATGGATGGGCCGGCGATTCATGCCGCTCCATGCTGATGAAGCGAGGCTGGTAACACCACGATCCCCAGCCAAAAGTCCTCGATCGATCGCACCACCCGGACGAACTGATCTAGGTCGACCGGTTTCGTAATGTAGCAGTTGGCATGAAGATTATAGCTTTTCAGCACATCCTGTTCGTCCTGGGAGGTCGTGAGCACGACCACCGGGATACGCTTCAAATTGTCGTCTGTCTTGATATCGGCGAGGACCTCTCGGCCGTCTTTTCTCGGCAGATTCAGATCGAGCAGGATCAGGTGCGGTCGGGGTGCCGTGTCATATGATCCCTGCCGCCGGAGGAAGGCCAATGCCTCGACCCCGTCCTTGACGACCGTCAGATGATTGATGACCTTGGCCTCCTTCAAGGCTTCGATCGTCAGACGAACATCTCCGGGATTGTCTTCCACCAAGAGAATTTCAATCGGCTTCACCAGATCGGGGATACCCATCTCGATGGCTCCTTTGAACTGTGGGGATCACTCATTCGGATTCTGTTGTAGCACCTTCTGAACGAGTTATGGAGGGCTGCAGCGACGGGTCTGGAATGCTGAACCAGAAGGTCGCACCTTTCCCGGCCTCGGACTCCACCCACATGCGCCCTCCGTGACGTTCGATAATTTTTTTACAGATTGCCAGACCTATGCCGGTTCCGGGGTATTCTGCCCGCGTGTGGAGTCGTTGAAAAATGACAAAAATCCGACCGGCAAATTGCGGGTCGATGCCGATTCCCTCGTCACGGACTGAAAACATCCATGCATCCTGTTTCCGTTGGGCGGCTATGTGAATGCGCGGCGGCTGATCTCCGTGAAACTTGATGGCGTTGCTTAAAAGATTTTGAAACACCTGTGCCAACTGTTTGGCATCGCCTCTCACCGTCGGCAACCGGTCGTGCGTGATGATTGCCTGACTTTCCTTGATGGCGCTCCGAAGATTGTCGATCGCATAGGAGAGCACCGCTCCCATGGGAGTGGGTTCAAACGGCTGGCTTCCCGTGCTGACCCGGGAATAGGCCAGCAGGTCTTGAATCAGTCTCTGCATGCGGGTGGCGCCATCGACGGCATAGGCGATGAATTCATCGGCATCGGCATCCAATCGGCCGCGATAACGCTTCGCCAGAAGCTGGGTGTAACTGCTGAGCATCCGCAGGGGTTCCTGCAAATCGTGCGACGCCACATAGGCGAATTGTTGGAGATCGGCATTGGAGCGACCTAGCTCTGAGACGGATTTCTCCAGATCCTGCCGGGTTGTCATCAGTTCGGTTCGCTCGCGTCCCAATTTCCACGACACCAGGATGCCGAATCCCGTCAGGGGCAGGATGACGAGGAGGCCGATGCCGCCGACCGTCCACAGCAGCCGATCGACCGGCGCATAGACTTGGTCATGGGTTTGCCTGAACAGCACAATCCAATCAAAGCCGGGGAAATCGCGATAGCCTCTGGTCGAGGCATACCCCGTCACAACTGAATACCCGCGGCGATGGTGAACTTCCTCGATAAATCCCGAATGG
>DAONAB010000185.1:0-6409 GCA_035400805.1 Nitrospira sp.
CATTCTGGGGCTTGCCGCCTGAGGTCAATCCCATTTCCGCGACCATCGCCGAGAACGGGCACCCACCGGAAGTTTTCTCTCCACTTGCCGCAGGCATGCTGGGCTTCGGTGCCGCGGTCGCCGGCTGTCCGCTCTGGATCTTCTCATTCAGATAGGCGGCCATTTGTCCCGCGCCGGCCTGCGCTTCATCCTTGAGAGTTCCGCGAGTCATCTCGAACGGTTCTGCGGCTTCCGTGCGTCCGCCCAGCTTGACACCCAGCGAGGCAACCATTTGGGTTTCGCCGGGATTGGTCACCATCGAAAACTTCGCGTCGCAGGATGGACAGCCGAAGAACACGCCGAGTGAGCCCTCACCGGGTTTTTCGACCTTCTGAAACGTCATGTAGGTCTCGCAGTTCAGGCAAACGAACTTCATAGGATCCCCCTTCTAGGCCGCTCCGCTTACAGCTTTTCCGCCAGGACTTTTTTGTAATCCAGCAACGATTGAATCCGCCCGACAATCTCCTGATATTTCCGGATCGTCGGATATTCAGGATCAAGGAGCGGCTGCCCCTTATCAAATGTTTTCGCGAGTGTGCGGTCAAAGGGAATACGACCCAGCAACGGCAAGTCGAGCACCTCACACATCGCTTCGGTATTTCCCTCAAACAGCTCATTTTCGGCGCCACAGGACGGACACCGATACTCGCTCATATTTTCTACGATGCCCAACACCCGGATTCCCATATCCCTGGCGTAGGTCACTGATTTCTGCACCACATCGGATGCGACTTCCGAGGGCGTCGTCACAACGATCGCCCCGGCTAGATCGGGAATAAACCCGGCGATGACCGGCGGCTTGTCCGCAGCCGCGCCAGGAGGCAAATCAGCCAGGAGATAATCCAGCTCTCCCCAGACCACGTCGGCGAGGAATTCCCGAATCACGTTCATTTCCATCAAGCCGAGCCAGACCGGGCTCAAGTCCATGGGCCCCTTCCACCGGACGGGCGAGGCATCACCCAGGAAAAAATCCATCGACGCGACTTTGATCCCAAGCGGCCCGACTGGAGGCTGAGCCCCCTCGGGCGTCATGGTCAACGACTGGCCGTGCAAGCCCATCATGCGTGGGACGCAGGGACCGTTCAAATCCACATCGAGCAAGCCAACCTTCGCCCCCTGGCGCGCAAATGCCAAGGCGAGATTGACGGTCGTCATGCTCTTCCCGACTCCGCCTTTGCCGCTCATCACCACCAGTTTCTGCTTGATGCCGGCCATTCGAGCCTGCACCTGCTTCATCTGCGCGGTGATCTGCTGCACGACTTTGGCGTCGTCAGAATACTGAAGTTTTGTCAGGATCGACTTGAGATCCTTCCCGGCGGCCATGGTCATGAAAAACCCTCGAAATTGTTGATGAAGGACGCTACCACAGGGGTTTCGGTGGAGTCAAACCGCTCCCAGACGCTTTGGTCAGATGGAATATTGAATGCTGGATTTAGTCCCCGAGGGCTGGATCAGCACGCCCCGCTTCTTCAACTCCTCAAGGATTTGACGGGCAGCAGCATCGAAATCCTGCGGACCGGCAAAATGCAAATCGGTATTCGGTGGCGGCTCCTCACCAGCCCGGCTCATATGGACGGCAATCACCGGCGCCGGCTGCACCAGCGTCCGTATCATCTCCGCCATGCGCTGATAATTGATACCGAATGTTTTGCTGGTGGAGACGACAATCAGACCGGTGTCGATCAACAGCCTGGCTACTTCGCCATATCGACGAACCCGCTCGGACGCAAAGGATGGATCGGCGGCAGATAAATCCGCATCCAGCCCCTGCAGGAGGTTTTCCCCTTCCAACAAATAGGCATGCCGGCTATCGGCCACCAACAAGGCTTCAACCCGGCGCGCAAGAAATGTCTTACCCGTCTGGGCCGAACCGGTAAAGAGGACGATAGCCGCACGGTGCCCATACTGTAGCGCCCGGTCTTCGGACCGGACGTCGCCTGTGAGCCAGGCGTATTCCCGCTGCCGTGCCTCTTCCCGCAAACCTTCCTGTTCGTCGTGCACCAGTTCGGTGATGATCCCGCCCCCGGAAATGTCATATTCGTCCACCAGCACAAAGCGGCCGGTCGATTCGAACGAGGACGAGAGGTCAAACGCGAGCGGTGATTTGACGCGCAGGGTCAATTCGGCGACTTGATTCCGTGCCACCGATTGGCTCTCCTGCAGCTGCGCCAAGTCGGCGGTATCGATAATGCGGTGGATGACCGCCACCTCGCAGGGTACTTCCCTCGTGGCCAGACGCAATACATACTTCCGCCCCTTCTCGAGGGGTCGCCTGCCCATCCAGAACAGATTGACCCGCACCGCCGTCGAGACCAGCGGGACCGAATCCCGATGCGAGGCAATTTCCCCGCGCTCGACAAAGATCTGCTCATCGAGCGTAATACCAACGGATTGCCCGGCCTGCGCCTCAGTCGGAGACGGATCGACATTGAACCCTTCGATCGATTGCACCACGGCCGTTTTGTTCGAGGGGGAAAACACGAGCTGATCGCCAACCTTCAATCGTCCCGCCGTAATCCGTCCGGCAAGGATTCTCCGGGCGTCAAACTTGTAGACATCCTGGAGCGGAAACCGGAGGGGCTGCTCTGACCGGACCTGCTCCTTCTTGAAGAGCGCCAGCGTATCCAGCACGGTGGGGCCTTGATACCAGTTCATGTTACCGCTTCGGACGGCGATGTTATCGCCCATCTTGGCGCTGACCGGAATCATCTGTTGCGGCACCGCCCGGAACTGTCCCAAGAACTCCCGATATTCCTTCTCGATCCCGTCGAAGACATCCTGCCGATAGCCGACCAAATCCATTTTATTGACGACGACGGCGAACTGGGTTACGCCGAGCAGCGACAGCAGATACCCGTGCTTCTTCGATTGTTCGCGCACCCCCTCTAACGCATCGATCAGCAACAGCGCGGCTTCAGCCCGGGCAGCGCCCGAGATCATATTCTTGAGAAATTCTTTATGCCCCGGCGCGTCAATGATGATGTATTGCCGCCCGTTCCAGATAAAGAACGTACGCGCCGTATCGATCGTAATGCCCTGTTCCTGTTCCTCCAAAAACGCATCGAACAGGAAGGCATACTCAAACTCCTTGCCCTGTTGCCGGCAGATGGCCTGCACCTTTTCCAACTTCCCTTCGGGCAATGAGCCGGTGTCGGCGTAGAGCCTTCCCACCAGGGTGGATTTCCCGTGATCGACGTGCCCCACAATGACGATATTGAGGCTTTCCTGCGGCTTGGTCTGATCGTGCTGTGTCATATCATTACTCGTGCGGTGGAACTCTCGTGTTTCAATTTCGTCCGATACCAGCCAGTCGTGCGACTGAGGGAGCCGGACTTACATGTAGCCCTTCTTACGAAGCATCTCCATGCCTCGCCCCGCGTCCTGCGCGCGGCCGGCCCGTTCAGCCACCGTGCTCTTACGCAGTTCGACAATGATCTCGTCAACCGTTTTCGCGGTCGACTTGATAGGCATGGTACAGGGTGCGCAGCCGAGGCTACGATATCGGGTGCCATCCCCCCTGTCGAGATACAGATCCATGAAGGGAATGTTCTCGTGCTTGATGTATTCCCAAATATTGATCTCGGTCCAATCGAGAAGCGGATGAATTCGGATGTGCGTCCCCGGAGGGAAGGTGGTCTTGAACTGATCCCACAATTCAGGCGGCTGGTCGCGAAAATCCCAATCGCCGTGTTTGTCACGCGGAGAAAAGTAGCGCTCCTTCGCCCTGGTGCTGTCTTCGTCGGCACGCACACCGAGAATGATGCCCGTGTACCCCTTTTCCTCGACGAGATTTTTCATGGCATTCGTCTTCAGTGCCGTGCAGCAGACATCCCGGCCCAGCGTATGATTCATCCCCGCGGCCAAGGCTTCCTTATTCTGGCCCACTACCAGATTGAGTCGCCATTCGCGCGCAATCCGATCACGGTATTCGATCATCGCCGGAATTTTGTAACTCGTATCCACGTGCAGCAACGGAAAGGGCACATGCCCGAAGAAGGCCTTGCGAGCCAGCCACAGCAAGACCGTCGAATCCTTCCCCATCGACCACAACATGGCGAGGTGATTGAAGTGCTTATAGGCTTCGCGAAGAATGTAGACGCTTTGGTCTTCGAGTTGACGCAAATGTTTCATGATTCACACTCTTATATTTATGCGGACAGGCCGACTTTCGGCGCCGCTCCTGCTTCCGACCCTGTTCCCGCAATCAGTTCTGCCAATTTAGCCTTCGCCCGTCCGGATTCTAACGCGCTTCGGGCTGCCGCCAGATTTCCGGTGATCGACGTCCCCTTCCCGGCCGCATAGAGCAACATCGCGGCATTGAGCAGAACCCAGTCCCGTTGCCCGCCCTGGATCTCATTGGCAACCAACCGCTTGATCAAATCGGCTTCCCGCTCCCGTTGCTCCGCCGGGAATCCCGCCATCTCGCGGAATGTCGCCATGGCCAGCCCGGCGTCCTTGGGCTGAAAGGTAAAGGGCGTGATGCGTTCGTCTTTGAGTTCCAAGAGGCGCGTTGAGTTGCCGATCGACAGTTCCGGATCCCCTTCGACGCCGCGGATGACCAGCGCGCGCGGGCAGCTCAGCATACGCAAGGCCTCGATCGTTTTTTCGAAATAGGGCGGATGCGACAAGCCGATCACCTGTGACGTGGCACGGGCCGGGTTCAGCATTCTCGCCACAGGGTGGAAGAAATTGCGCACGCCCAATTCCTGCCGCATTTCAAGAAACCGGCTTACCGGCGGGTGGTACAACGCCAGATCCAGATAGGCAAACCCTTTCTTTTCCAGCTCAGGCCCAACGAGCTTGGCCGTCTGATCGGTCGGAATACCCAGGAGCTTCAAGACGGAGGAGACGCCGCGTCGATCGGCCGGCCCGTCCACTCCATGAAGCAACAGGACCGCACCGGCCGCCGCCGCAATAATCGCGGCAGGCACAATGGCGTGAAAGGTTTCCCGCTTTCCTGCATAGACGGGCACATCCACGACTCCGAGTCCGGAACGAACCGGCACCGGGGGAACATATTGCCTGGCCGTGGCGGTAAACGCGGCCAATTCCGTAACCGACTCGGACTTGAAACGCATGGCGGTCAGAAACGCGCCGATCTGAGCCTGCGTGGCGGTCCCTTCAATCATCAGGCGCATGGCCTGCTTGGCTTCTTCCCACGTGAGATCCTTGGAGGTTTTTTGACCTTTGGCGACTTTGGCGAGCAGATGTTGCATGTGATGGATGTAACCTTGTCTGTGTCAGGATGACGATGATGTTATTTGTGCAGTCCGCATTCGGTCTTGCCGAAATTCTTCCACCGACCGGAACGCGGATCGTCTCCCGGAAGGACAGGCGCGGTGCAATGCGTGCACCCGATGCTGGGGTAGTTGCGGTCGTGCAAGCTGTTGTAGGGCACCTCATGGAGCTGGAGATACGTCCACACCTGTTCACTACTCCACTTGGCCAGAGGGTTCACTTTGACCAGATTGAATTTCTTGTCCCACTCGATCAGGCCGGCATTGGCCCGGGTCGGAGCCTGATCCCGCCTGATTCCGGTGATCCACGCACTGTATTGACCGAGAATACGGGTCAGTGGTTCGATTTTTCTGAGCTCGCAACACTGATCGGGCTTGCTTGCCCATAAGGCCGCGCCATGTTGGGCAGCCTGTTGCTCCGGCGTCAAGAGCGATTTCATCTGGATCACCTGTGCCGGCTTCAGATCGTAGCGCGCAATAATGCGGTCCCGCACATCGAACGTTTCCGGAAACAGAAAATCGGTGTCGAGATAAAACAGCGGCGCCTCCGGATCGATCCGGTGCACCATATCGACCAACGCGACATCTTCCGCCCCGAAGCTGCAGGCGAGCACGATTCGTCCCTGATACGTCTTCAGGGCATACTTCAGCACATCCCACGGCTGTTGGGCTTCAAAGGAGTCGCTGAGCGTCTTCAGCTCTGCGTCAGAGGGTCGTTCGGCGGACTTCTGAGTTTCGTTCACCCTTCTTACCCCTCAACCTTTTCCACCAGAATTTTGAAATGTTTGGCCTCGGGTTCCAATGGGCCTTCTTCGAGAATCTTATGCCCGTCGTTCCGTAAACTCATCGGCACATTCCGGATCGGTTCGCCGGCATCCAGCCAGACTTCGAGCTGCTCACCGTTGTCCATCATCTCCAATTTCAATTTCGTCTTCACATAATTCATCGGGCAGGCCACACCGCGCAAATCATAGACCGGCGCGGTCGCAACAGGACTCACCGGTTCCTGTTTCGGAGCGGGGGCTGGGATCACCTCTTCTTTCACCTGCGCCAACTTCAAATCCTTGCCCATTTGTTCGGTGACCGCCCGGCAGACTGAGAGAAACCGTTTGGCAAACGCCATCTTGTCATTC
>DAONAB010000186.1:0-2220 GCA_035400805.1 Nitrospira sp.
TCACGCGCCACCGGCTGCTACCTTCTGGTCACTTCGTGTATGTCTCGCGTCTGAGACTGTGCGATGCCATATGATCCGGATGTGGACTCAATGACTCGTCGGCTGCGTCACCATGACGACGGGCCCGGCCGTCGCTTCGGCGGGATTGCTCGTCTCCGCCCAATTGACCTGTACCCAACGGGCGACTCGCATGGAAACCATCGCCGATAGAAAGAGACCGACCCCGATGCCAAAGACACTGGGGCGCTCGCCGAATTCCTGCGTCACCCAGCCGAAGATCGTCATGCCGGCGATGGCGGAGGTCATCGCCCCGAGATTGTAGATCGCCAACACCCGACCCAGTAACGTCGTCGGCGAGATTTCCTGCAGCACACCCCAGGCCACCGGCGTGAGCGTGCCGGCGCCCATTCCGATGATGACCATGAGCGCGGCGGCCACCAACCGGTTGGACGTGAAGAGCAACCCCAGCAGCGTCAGACCGCTGATGAAACTAGACACGGCCATTAATTGGATCCGCTTGGGCAGCGACCAGGACGACAACGACACAAGCCCCAGCGAGACCAAGAGCAATCCCACACCGAAGGCCGACCACAAGTACCCGACCTCGATCGGCCCCAGGTCGAGCAGCTTCTTCCCGAACACCGGAAAGAGCGTGCTGAATGCACTGGTGGCAAAGGTATACATGGAGGCTGCGCCAATCAACATGAGGATGACCCGTTGCCGATGGAGCACATACTGAAACCCCTCCACCACATCCCGCAACGTGCCGGCCAACGAGCCTCCCCCAGCCGGCACCGCTTCCGTGCGCGGAAACCGAATGAACAAAAAACAGAGCGCCGAAATCACATAGCTGACCGCGTTCACGCAGAGCACTTCCTGAGAACTCATGGTCGCAATGCCGACCCCGCTCAACGCCGGGCCGACGATGATGCCGATACTGGTTGTCGTTTGGAGCAAGGCGTTGGCTGCCGTAAATTCGTGACGTGACACCAGGGAAGGAATCGCCGCGGTCAGGGCAGGGCCAAATACCGCAGACGCGACGGCATGGACGAACACCATGAGGTACAGGCGCTCTATACTAAACGAGTCGACCGGCAACAGGCAGGGCAAGACGCCCAATACTAACGCTCGAATCAGATCGCTGCTGATCAGCAAGAGTTTTTTGGGAACCCGATCGACGATCACGCCGATGAAGGGGCCGAACAGAATGGGCGGCAGCGTCTGCAGCAGCCCGATCATGGTGGTCTTGAGAGGAGAGCCGGTAATGGAGTAGACAAACCAGAGCAACGCGAGTTTGGACACTCCGTCGCCGATCTGCGAGACCATCTGGCCCCACCAGACCAGCGTGAAATCGCGCGTCAACAGATGCGGCGACCACTTCACATTCGGGCGTCCAGGCCCAGTGCCGCCTGCGCGCCCGGGTTCTATAGCATCAGCAGCCTGCGTGTCGAACCTCCTGTGGCATCGGCCTCATAAAACCGGTCATTCTCCGGCCACCAATCGAACCGCATCGGTATTCACCGCGCGGACGCCCGGCACCTGTCGTGCCGCCTGGGCCGCCTCGAGCACGATAATCTGAAACCGCGTGGTCCCGTTCAGCGTGACGATGCCGTCTTCTGTTTTCACATCGAACTTGACCGATTGCAAGGTTTTGCTTTTCTCGAACCGCTCCTTCACCAATTGGGTAATGATCTTGTCGCGCTCCGCGAACAGTCCATGGGCCGCGTCCGCTTCGACTTTCAGACGGTTTTCTACGGCATGGACGCCTTCGAGACATCGTATGATATCCGTGGCTACCCGTTTATCCGATTCCTGCGCAACTTTCCCCAGCAAGACGAGGTCTTTGTCCTTCGCGTCGACTTCAATGTCGTACGGAAACAGATGGGGATCCGCCATGAGTGCCAACTTGGCCGTCACCATCGACGAACGAACCGGCTTCTTAGGTTCCGGTTCCGATTTCGGGCGCTCTGCCGTACCTGCCTCGCCGGGAGGCACCGGCGTTTCCGTCGGAGGCTTCGATTCGGCCGCTGGGGGCAGCGCAGGACAGGGATGCTCGGCAGCAACGTCAGGCTCTTTCGGTTTCGGCTCCG
The DNA here is from genome assembly GCA_035400805.1 of Nitrospira sp. Classification (GTDB taxonomy): domain Bacteria; phylum Nitrospirota; class Nitrospiria; order Nitrospirales; family Nitrospiraceae; genus Nitrospira_A. Next base: position 2,091 of record DAONAB010000186.1, read on the forward strand.
GCTCCTTGGATTTCTGGTCCGGCTCTTTAGAAGATTTAGATTCCCCGTCCTTCGTTTTATGTTCCGAATCCTTGGGCTTCGTCGTCGATTCCTTGGCTTTGGGCTCCGCGGCTTTGGGTTTGCTCTCTGC
>DAONAB010000186.1:2320-6282 GCA_035400805.1 Nitrospira sp.
CTCTGCGTCCTTCGCTTTCGGCTCAGCCTCTTTCGCCTTCGTCTCGCTGTCCTTGGATTTTTGCTCAGGCGGCTTGGCGTCCGGCTCCTTCGGTTTTGATTCCGGCTCCTTGGCTTTATAATCAGACTCCTTTGGTTTCGTGTCTGATTCTTTTATTTTCCCCTCGGAATCCTTCGATCCCGGCCCCGGTGCCACGTCCGGTTTTGCCTCTGACGGCTGCTGCTCCGAGGCCATGGAGCTCGCGCTCCCTAGCCCCAACACCACCACAAACGACAAAATTCCTACCACACACACGGTCTGAACAGTCCGCATAGGCATATGCCCCTCATGTGTAAAGTAAACCGAGCCGGGAAGGCAGGCCCGGATTCGTCCCCGAACAGCGCCCGAGAGAAAAGACATACGCGAGGGACGGGCAGAAAGCAACTCCACCCATCGCCTGTCTTGATCGTGCAGAGGACAGCTCACGCGAGGCTGACCACGGGCTGCCGCAAAGGTACAGAACGATGGTTCTGGAAAGGAGATTATGCGACAGCCGGAGTCACCACGAGGCCACGGCGACTAACCTGCAGCGTGACCATCGCAGTGAGCAAGAGGAGCAGTCCGATACCGATGAGACTGACGGCAGGCCCCAGGGTGTCAGCGGCCCAGCCGAATCCCGCCATGCCGACCATAGCCGACGCCATCCCACCGACGCTAAACGTGGTAAACACACGCCCGAGCATATGTTCAGGCGTCACTTCCTGGAGCATGGCCCAGACGACCGGGTAGAACAGCGAGGTGCTGCCACCGATGATGACGATCAATAAGAATGTGCTGAACAACACCGGTGTTTGAATCAATCCCAACGCGCAAACCGCAAGGCCCCCGATGGTCAACGAGCGACCGATCTTCCCGATACGCTCCTGGAACGTGCCCTGCGGCATTCGCGCCAGCCAAATAGACGCCGCCAACATTCCAATCCCCAGCGCGGACCATAACCACCCCAGTTCCATCGGTCCGACTTGTAACAGCTCCTTCGCCACCACGGGAAGCAGGAAGACAAACGCGCTGATCGCAAGATTGTAGAGGACGGCCGTAATCATCAAAGAGAACACGACTCGATGTTGGAGGAAGACAAACCGGAATCCCACCATCATGTCATGCATGACGGGAGTCCCCAGCACATCCAGTCCTTTCACCGACTTCGTTTCTCTTACACGAATGGGAAACAAGAAGAGGGCGGAGACGAAGAAGGTCGCGGCATCCACGTACAACACATTTTGAGCGCCGATGAGGGCGATACCCAGGCCGCTCATAGCCGGCCCCAGCAAGACACCGATGTTCGTGGTGCTCTGCAGAAACGCATTCGCCGTGGTCAGTTGCGATCGCTGAACGATGAGAGGCACAGCGGATCCCAGCGCCGGGCCGAACACGGTGGAAACGATAGAGATCAGGAAGACGAGCACGTACAGACGTTCAAGCGTCAGCATATCGAACGTGTAGAACAGCGGTATCAGCAGCACCATCAACGTGCGTAACAGATCGACGACGATCATGACCGTTTTCTTGGGGAGATAGTCGAGATAGACGCCGATGAGAGGACCGAAGAGCAGAGGAGGAATCGTCTGCAACAACCCGATGACGGTCATTTTGAGCGCCGACCCGGTCATTTCATACACAAACCACAGAAGCGCAACCTTATTCAGGCCGTCACCGATCTGGGAGACGACCTGGCCGGCCCAGAGACATCCGAAATCTCGGGTCGCCAACAATCGCCAGCCGGTGACGCTGGATTCAGGACTGGACTGTGACTCGTCTGCCATACTGGCCCTTCCGCGAGGTTGAGGTCGCGCTGACTAGAGGTTCGAAGCGTGCGGCTGCCCGGTGTTACCAGGGAGCGCAGCGGCATCCGCGATGAGTTGTTGATAGATTTTCACATAGTCATTGGTCATGCGCTGGGCGGTGAATCGCTCGTCGAAAACCTGCCGGCACCGATGGCGATCGATCGTGCCGAGCTTGGAGACCTGGCTCACCATTTCATCGAGGTTTTCACTGATGAAACCCGTCACACCATGACCAATGATTTCCGGAATAGATCCCCGGCGGTAGGCGAGGACCGGTGTCCCGCAGGCGAGGCTTTCGATCAACACGAGGCCGAAGGGTTCGGGCCAGTCATAGGGACAGATCAGCCCGATGGCGTTCCCGATGAAGTCGCTCTTTTCGCGGTCCGTGATCTCTCCGACAAACTCGATCAAGGGATGGTCGAGGAGTGGCTCCACCACCCGCTCGAAATAAGCACGGTCCGCAGGATCCACCTTGGCCGCCATCTTCATGGGGATGCCCACCCGTTTAGCCAACTCGATCGCTTGGTCCGGACACTTTTCAGGGGATACCCGCCCCAGGAACGCCAAGTACTTCCCTGGCTCCGGATGGAACGTGTACAGATCATGTGGTAACCCGTGATAGACAGTGTTGGCCCAGTTACACCAGGGCAACGGCTTGCGCTGGGAGTTCGAGATGGACACGAGCGGCAATTCGGCAAAATCACGAAAGACTGGAACAAGCTCAGGCAAATCCAACCGGCCATGCAGCGTCGTCACGGTGGGAACACGACAGCGGCGAGACAGAGAAAAAGCCAGAAAGTCGAGATGGGAGTGGATGAGGTCGAACTGGTCGGCGGCGGCGTACACCTGCTCCATCATCTGAATGAGCGGCGCTTCGCGGTTGAAAATGCCGGTATTCAGACGCAACGCCTGCTGACAGGGTGATTCCAACTTCGCCTTGGTCACCGAATCACCGCTGGCAAACAACGTCACCTCATGGCCCTGGCGGACGAGTTCTTCCGTCAGGTAGGAGACGATGCGTTCAGTGCCTCCATACAATTTCGGAGGGACGCTCTCCCAAAGCGGCGATACCTGGGCAATCCTCATACAAACAATCTCCTTTGATCGTGAAGGCTCGATGACAGGGGCTTAAACCCGGCGACTCGTACGGCTTTGCGCCTACCACCGTCTGTCGGCATTCTTTCCGTTCTCCCTAGGCGATTCAATTGACATCTTTGACATGGGCACATTGTTTTTGTCGTCTCGTTGCGAAACAGCAGCGCCCTCGCAATGACCCGAGGGCAAAGCAAGCGGCATACCGCCGACGTGCTGCTCGCAAAACCGACATCACTGACTCATGCTTTATACAATAGAATCAATTTGTTATGCCATTAATTCCATTACAGACAGGGCCGAAGATCCACATACACAGGCTGTGGATTCTGTGGACAACGAAGAGTCGGGGCGGGTTCCGCTGTGACAGCCTTGCAGCCATACACCAAACCGCCACAAAAGCGGATCGCCCAAACGCGAAAGATCGTCCTGACCGAACTACAGAATGAACGTCGAAACGGAAGAGAAGCGAAGAGCAGGATGGCACAAGGAGTTTGCTTCCAGCAGATAACGGCTGGCTAAGGGATATCGTCGAGCAGGCCAGATTGAATCGGAAGCACGGGACTCACATCACGCGGCACGGGAGGAAAGACCACGGGAGACCCCGCCTGATTCGCTCCCTGAATCAGGCCGACCGACAGTTGGGGACCGAGCGTCATCACGGCGCCGCTCCAGGCCTGGCCAGTGGTGGGATTGCGGAAATTGTACGACTCGAAGTTATTTCCGAAATTGTAGATGAACCCTTGCGTACCCTGATTATCGATGTACAAATTCCCCGGACCCGCGAGATTGAATAACGGTGCCACGCCTCCATTGAATCCGCGCACACCTGAGACGGACTGCGCGGCCGCCGATGACATCGACAACAGTCCTGTCATCACCGCAATCAGCGTGATACCCATCGCGCGCACGATCATCCCGCCCCTGCGCGCCAGCATGGACACTGCTCTCCGTTTGTGATACCACGCCACATCCATGATGAATTCAGTATGGCTCAACCCGCATCTCCCATCAAGGAGTTTGTTATGACGAATCCACTGCTCCGGG
>DAONAB010000187.1:0-1509 GCA_035400805.1 Nitrospira sp.
AAAACGGAGCCGCGTCTCCGTTGAGAACGAAGACGCGGCAGATGGCGTGGAGATGAAGGCGGTTTGCTCAGCGCTGGATGGGCACGATCCAGGAAGCGTGAGATACGGCCGGTTGAGCACAACCGGCGACAGGAAACCGGCTCTACGCCACGCCGCGATGTTTCACGCATCTTGCGCTTAGTCACGTGTATCCGCAGGTGCTTCTGCTCAGATGAGAAAAGCAATCGCTGTGCCCTGGAGTGCCTGAAATACAGGATCGTGAAGGGGCAAGCTGACTATGTACGAGCCACGTGTTTTAGTAGTTGAAGCGCAGCGAGAGTGAGCCGGCGTGGATGAGGGTATCGTAGCGGCCATTGACGGTGGGATTTTGATTGCCCGTAACGGTTCGCACTTCATAGAAGGCCGCCTGGTATGCGAGATCGATCGCGAACAGTTTTGGCTTGAGCGGACCAATCCCTAAATCCCCGCAGCGGATGAGCCCCAGAAACGATCCATTGGGGTGACAGGCCAACCCGATGCCGACTGAAGGAATGTGGGAGTTGGCCGAGGGGACGCCGGGATTAAAGGTGCGGTCCGGAATTTGTGTTTGCTGATTCATGTAGCCGCCGCGGAGAGCGACATCCCATTCCGGCAGAGAGGCCAGATGCAGCCATCGATACTCGGTCCCGAACATGGCTGTATAGCCGCTTTGCCAGTTTTGCGGAAAGGGGAGTAGTGCGCCGTTGGACAGATGGATGTCGAGGGTCCGGTTCGATTTCCACCCGACATAGTCCACATCGAATTCCAGTTTCCATTCGCGATCAGGTGTGCGCACCGGCCAGACAGCGATGCCGCCCGAGAAGACTTGCGGGAGCACGAAGGTCGCGGCAGTGTTGGCGACTAATGCTCCATTACTCAGCAGGGTGCCGGTGAGATGGAAGGTGGCCTGACTGCGATAGACCATCCCGATGTTGACGAGAGGCTTGCCGTCGCTGTTGCGGTAGGGCGTGTAGAGGAGGCTGACGTTGAACCCTGCGGTGGTATCACTCCCGTTGATTTCGAGGGCGCCGGCCGGAATGCCCAATCCCCCAGGCCAGACCGATTTTTGCTCCAGATGCCCCTCTCCGAAGAGGCCCGAGAAGGTATAGATGTCCGCACCTAAGCCGAACGACAGCTGATCATTGAGCTTGTACGCAATGGTAGGTTTGATATCGAGGAGCGGTAGCGTCGTGAAGGTCAAGGCACTGCGAAACGGCCCATCGTTCGGATATCGCGTCAGTGAGCCGAATGGATTATTGAAGCCGATGCCGGCGGTGAAATCGCCCAGCGCCGAAAAACCGAGATCCTTGAGATTTGCAACCAGATACACGTGGCCAGGGGGCGGCCAGGCCAGACTTCCGTTGCGATCTCCCGTCGCCTGGGCGCCGCTTGGACTGGTGAATTGAGTCGTTCCGCCGATCAGCGAGGTTCCGAACAAGGTTTGGAACCCATGCAGCTGGGTCATGCCGGCCGGGTTGTAATGCAATGCGG
>DAONAB010000187.1:1609-6255 GCA_035400805.1 Nitrospira sp.
AAGGTTTGGAACCCATGCAGCTGGGTCATGCCGGCCGGGTTGTAATGCAATGCGGAAGGATCATCCGCTTGGGCAACGAAGGCATTGCCCATGGCGGCGGCGGAGGCTGATTGCCCTTGGAGGCGAGGGGTCTGAGCCTGAGTGTCGGGGATCAGCAAGACAAAACCCAGAAGCATCAGAGTCAGAGATAGGAGCAGGGTGTGGCAGAATTTGTGAGGGACCAGCATAGCGTTATCGTCCTATTGTCGGGTCAATTTTGCCTGAGCCGGCAAGAAACCAGTGATCCACAATCTGTCGCAAACGGGCGGCGTCGAATGGTTTGAGAAGATATCCTTGTGCGCCGGCTTCTACGGCGGCCATGGCGCGATCCAACGACTCGACGGCCGTCATCATCACGACCGGCAACGACGGTTGTTGGGGGCGCAGTTGTCGCAACACTTCAAAGCCGTCTACTTCGGGCAAGGCGATATCCAGCAAGACGCCATCGATCGGCGCCTCCGCCAGGATCCGCAACGCTGTCTTGCCGTCTGCTGCTGTGTCGACATGAAACCCCTCTGACTCCAGACGATCTCGCAGAAGGTCGCAAATGTCTGCGTCGTCATCGACCACCAGCAATCTGCGCCGAGTGGCAGGTACGGGAGCGGCAGACTCCGGCGTATGCGAGTGGAGCGGCAGCGTGAACGTAAATTCCGTGCCTTCATCCACCGTGCTGTGCACCATGATGCTGCCGCCGTGCAGATCCACCAGATCTTTCACAATCGCCAGTCCGAGACCTAGCCCCTTCGTTTGGCTCCGCTCTTGATGGTGCACGCGGAAAAACGGATCGAAGAGCTTAGGCAGGGCGTCGGCGGGGATGCCTTGACCGGTGTCACGGACGACGACACGGGCCATTTCATGATCACCAACCGACAGGTCTACGTATATGTGTCCCCCGTCCGGGGTGTACTTGATAGCATTATCCAGCAAATTCGTCAAAATCTGGCTGACCCGATCCGGGTCCGCCCAGACCACCAGCGTCGGGTCAGGGCTGCGGAGTTCGATCTGCAAGTGTTTGGCGATCGCCAGCGGGAGCAATTGTTCGATGACGTCGCTGACCACAGGTTGAAGCGCCACGTGGTCGAAGGACAACACGAGTTTGCCGGCCTCGACACGGGAGAGGTCGAGCAAATCGGTAATCATACGCGCGAGCCTGGTTCCATTGGCTCTGATGCGCGTCAGATATTGCTCCTGCTTCATATTGAGCGACCCGACCAGTCCCTCCAGCATATTGTCTGCAAACCCGACGATGCTCGTGAGTGGGGTTCGCAATTCGTGCGAGACGTGGGCAAGAAATTTCGACTTGAGCCGATCCATTTGTTTGAGCTGGGCGTTGGCGGCTTCCAGTTCAGCGGTCCGTTCACGAACCCGGACTTCCAAGCCGGCGTTGAGTGCCTCGATTTCCCGATAGGCTTGGGCATTATCCAGAGCAATGGCAACCTGACTGGCCAGGGTCGTTAACATATCGAGGTCGTCCTGAGTCAGCGCCTGGTTGTGTGTGCGATTGACCGAGAGCGAACCGATGACGGCGTCATGGGTTTTGAGCGGAACGGTAATGAAGGATTTCACATTGACCATCGTGATCAATTTCTGATCGAACGGGTGTAAGCGATCCCAGATCTCATGCACGTTATTCGTCAGCACCGGTTCGCCCCGCAAAAACACGGCGCCTTCCACCGTCTCGGGATCGGTCACGGATACCTCTTGCGTCCGCAAGAAATCCGCCACTTCCTGTGGCATGCCCCGCACCCGAAAGTCGTGTGAGACCTGCCTGGTGCGATCGAATTGGGTGATCATGGCGCGATCGTAGTGCAAATCGCGGACGATGGTGTCCAAGACATTGGTCAGGAGTTCTTCCCGATCAAAGGTCGAACTGAATAAGAGTCCCGCGCGGTGGAGCGTCGTGAGATCGTTTACCTTTCGGCGTAACATCACGGCCGTGCTTTGTTGTTCGAGGTAGGCCTCGCGGAGTTCTTCATGCCTGGCATCGACGACCTGTTCCTGATCTTTGATCAGGCGCTGGAGGGGTTTGGTCGCCTGCCGCATATGGCTGGTAATCATCCACCACAGGAGAGATGCGGGCACGGCTGCAAGCCCGAGCGCCTCGAATGTGGGAACATCGGGCCAGCGCACATGAACGTAGGTAAACGTGCTGGCGGCTACCAGCATCGACATGGCCACAGGAATGGAACTGCGGAATTGCGGGGTCCAGGTAAACTCCCATTCACAGTACGGATCGCCATGGGCGGTGCACGAGAGATCCTTGATGGTCGCGGCGGGGGTGCCGTGCAGTTGAGTTTGTACGCGCGCGATGCTGCTCTTGCAGGACAGGCAAATCACGTCGACGCAGCGTTTTCGGTACGGTCCAAACTGGACAAGGGCCCGTTCGGTAAAGGTCATGCGAAGAACGGCTGAGCGTCTCGTCACGCGGCCCACCTCGAACTCCAACACATCGCGGACATACTTCCGGCCGAAGTAGGGCCACATTTTATAGAGTTGCTGGGTCGAAAACGGGCGGCAAAGAATCTGGATGAGAGGCGGCACTTTGCGGTCCGTTCCCACGTTGACGTGGAACTGGGGATCACCGGACAATTGTTCGCAGAATTCTCTCAGGTAACAGACAAATTCGTAGGAGTAGCTATTCCAGATGTTGCGGAGAAAATCAGGGGTGACGTGATACGTGCGGTCGGGCAGTCGTGCGTTCAGGAGGCGGCACAGTTCCTCGACCGCCGCGTCGGCGGCTTGTGATCCGGCGGTGCGACTCAGGTAATCGCACAGGTAGTCCACGTTCGATTGGACGACCACGCCGCTGATATCGGAAATCTTTTCGCCCTTATCGTTCAGACCGAAGGGACGAAACTCCATGAACGGACGCTCGAGAATCGAGTGATCACTGGAGAGAAGGTCGGTCATGCGGTGGTGGCCTCCTTCAATGCCTCTCCGTTATACGCAAGCGACATGGGCTGGTTCACGCATCGGGTGCTAGTCGAAATTCCGGCAGACCGGTGCGTTCGGCAAGATCAGCCGGTCGAGATCACAGGTTTTGAGGTACTCGATGATGGCCTGGCGATCATCCACCGGCAACTCACATCCCAAGATCCCATTGCTTTTTGCGCTATCGCAATCCGGGGTATTGGCGAACTCGTGACCACGGTTGCTGTTCCCTGGCCATGCGGTCCGGAATTCAAGCCGCGGGGGTTGGGTTGGTGATTGACCGGGGCCGGCACAGTCTTCTGTCACGAAACCCACCTTATCAGGGTCGAACTCCATGTTCGGATTGAGCACGAAACAGGCGCGACGCTCTCGTGCGGGAGAGAGCAGTTCGTAGAGGGTTGGAATAGAGCCATTATGAAGGTACGGCGCGGTGGCCCATATCCCGAGATGCGGGCGGGCAATGTATTGCGCCGTATCTCGCCAGGTGTTCGGCCGGTCCCGATAGCTGATCTCGTTGCCTGTGGTGTTGATGGCCATCAATTCACTTGTGACATATTCGGAGGCTTCCCGCGCGGAAATACGTCCGCGTCCTAAGAAGCTCGTGTCCACGGTCCGTTGCGAGAAATTCTCGAGGTAGAGGGCGTCCGTGCCAATTTCCTGGAGCGGCACCATGGTGATTTTCAGGCTTGGGCCATTGCCGGATGAGTCGGAAATCTTTGCGGGGACATGGCAATGGGCACAAAGGTTCGGGACGCCTTTGGCCTTGTTGCCGTGGTAGAGGTCTTTGCCGCGAGTGGCTAATTCTCGATTGATGGCAGGGAAGACGGACGGCCACTGCGGCGGAGGCAGGCGGCGGGCAAGATTCTCGAGCGTCGTGAGCGAAGTGACATCGACGGAGGAGTGAAACAGCTTGTTCTTGTCTGCGGGAATGGGAACGCCGGGTCGCACCCAACTAAAAAGCCCGGCATTGACGCCGATTACCTGCCCGATATTCCTTGCCAACGGATGTTGAATTGAGCCGGCCCACTGGACCCAGTCAAACTCCCATACGCCCCACAAGGGAGGAATACTGACAGGAGCGTTGGCGGGCCTGAGATTGTCCGGATTGAGCGGTACAAAGACCATATTCCCGCCGCGACCGAGCGCATCGAATCGACCTGGCCCCCATTGTTCAGGAGAAATATCTCTTCCGCTGCGGGAAATCAGCGCTTGGGTATGAATCCTCACATCCTGTGCAAGCTTCGTGAGTGTATAGGCAGTCACGGCTTCTCCACGGCTGGCCAGGACGCGAGCGGCAAAGGTCTTAAACGGCTCAGGGGGAGCCTCCTCTTTCAGGCTTTTGAGGAATGCGGGCATATCTGGAGGAGTCAGTATTCCTAGACGTTGGACCAGGGCTCTCACGAACGTCGCATTATTCTGGAGCGAGGGGCCCCCCTCGATTCTGATGGCGTGCTCCTTGTAACGAAATTGGGTCGTGTGACAAAACGAACAGGTAAAGCCGACTTGAGGTGTAGGGACGTTCGGCCCTTCGGTTTTGGCAAAGCCGACTGGGAGTTTGTCGGCATGATTCGGATCTTCGACAAGACCGGTCAGCGCAAATGTTTTGGTGAGCGATTCATCCAGGAGTGCCAGGAACCAATCATAAGGAATCAGTTGTGTTCCAGCCGATAGATGGT
>DAONAB010000188.1:0-6253 GCA_035400805.1 Nitrospira sp.
GTTACAACGCCAATCCCGCGTCGATGAAAGCCGCCGTTCAGCTCCTGGCGCAGCTAGGGCGAGACAAACGATCGATCGCGGTGTTGGGCGACATGCTCGAGTTGGGCACGGATACGAAGCGCATGCACCGGGAAGTCGGGGCGTTTCTGGCCGGGGAAGGCATCGGGCACCTGTTGGCCTGTGGCGCCCTGGGACGGGAGTTGGCCGCGGGTGCGCGCCACGCGGGCATGCCGGCCGATCGAATTACGGAACATCCGGATGCGCAATCGGCCGCTACAGCTTTGGCGCGAATGGTACGGCAAGGCGACGTGGTCCTGGTCAAGGCCTCGCGCGGCATGCGGATGGAACAGGTCGTCGACGCCCTGACCGGCATGCGGCGAGTGGCGAAAAAAGCCTGTTAGCCATACTCAAAGGAATTTTAGCATCCGCCGATCCATGGCGGGCAAAGAAGCCGTAGGATGTTATACAACTGGCTCTACCCCCTTCATACGCAGTTTTCGTTCCTGAACGTCTTTCGTTACCAGAGTTTCCGGATCATCTACGCCGCGGTTACCGCGTTTCTCATCGCCTTCGTGATGGCGCCCTGGGTCATCCGGAAATTGCAGGAGATTAAACTCGGCCAGCAGATTCGAGACGACGGGCCGAAGCGGCACTTGGCCAAGAGTGGAACGCCGACGATGGGCGGCATTCTCATTATCTTTGCGGTCGTGTTGTCCACGCTGTTGTGGGCCGACATGACCAATCGCTACGTCTGGCTGGTGGTGGTGGCGACCGTCGGGTTCAGCGCCGTGGGATTTGCCGACGACTATCTGAAATTCATCAAACGCCAATCCAAAGGGCTGTCTGCCGCGCAAAAGTTTTCCGGGCAATTTTTAGTCGCCTTGGCCATCGGCGTCTTTCTCTACACCCTCCCGAGCTACACGACGAAACTCAGTGTCCCGTTCTTCAAATTTTTCACGCCCGACTTAGGCTGGTTCTACATCGTGTTCGTCATTCTGGTCATCGTCGGCAGTTCCAATGCCGTCAATTTGACGGACGGGCTCGATGGCTTGGCCATCGGCCCCGTCATGATCGCCTCGCTGGCCTATACGATTGTGGCCTATGTGACCGGCAATCGTGTGATGGCCGAATATTTGCTTATCCCGTACATCGAAGGCGCGGGAGAAATCGCCATTTTTACGGGCGCCATTTTAGGGTCGAGTCTGGGGTTCCTCTGGTTCAACACCTACCCGGCCTCCGTCTTCATGGGCGATGTAGGCTCACTTCCTTTAGGGGCAGCGCTGGGCACGGTGGCAGTTATCAGTAAACACGAACTGCTGTTGCTTCTCGTCGGCGGAGTGTTTGTTATCGAAGCCCTGTCGGTCATCTTGCAGGTGGGGTCGTACAAACTGCGCGGAAAACGCATCTTCAACATGGCGCCGATCCACCATCATTTTGAAATGAAGGGCTGGGATGAGCCGAAGGTCGTGGTGCGTCTGTGGATCATTGCCATTTTGTTGGCCTTGCTCAGCTTGAGCACGCTCAAATTGCGGTAGACGGGAACGCATGAACGTCAAAGATCTCCAGGTTACGGTCGTTGGTCTCGCGAGGAGCGGTGTCGGGGCTGCGCGGCTCTTGAATCATCTTGGGGCACGGGTCACCGTTGCCGACCGGAAAGAGCTGCAGGAACTCACGGCCATTCTCTCGCAGTTGGACCAGTCGAGTATTGCTGTCCGCGTGGGGGCGCAGTATGAATCGGCGCTCGAAGGCGCGGATCTGGTGGTGATCAGTCCGGGCGTGCCCACTCAGCTGGATGCGCTCAATCGTGTGCGCGCTCGCGGCGTGCGAGTGATTGGGGAATTGGAATTGGCCTCACGATATGTCACGGCGCCGATCGTGGCGGTAACCGGTACCAACGGGAAGAGCACGACGGTGACGCTGATCGGCAAGTTCTTGCAGGAGAGCGGAAAACGCGCCTTCGTCGGCGGCAATCTGGGCATCGCAGCCAGTGAAGCGGCCCTGGCTTGTGTCCAAGCCAAGCCCGGCAGTCCTGCTCCTTATGAGTATGTGGTGTTGGAAACCTCGAGTTTCCAGCTCGAAACGATTGAACAGTTCCATCCGTACGTCGCCTCGATTCTGAACGTCACGGTCGATCACATGGATCGCTATCGCTCGGAGGAGGATTATGTGGCGGCCAAGGCGCGTATCTTCACCAATCAAACCGCCGGTGACTATTCCCTCTTTAATTTGGACGACACGCGAGTCGCTGCCTTGCGGGGAGGCACGAAGGGGGCTGTGCTCGGCTTCAGCCGCAGCGGGGCCACGGTGTCCGGCGTGGCAGGGGCTACGGTCCTGGATGGCGATCTGATCGTGACGACGGTGCGGGGGCAGCGCGAGGAGATCTGTCGCCGGAGCGACATGCGGCTGATCGGCCTGCACAATGTCGAAAATGTGATGGCCGCCGTGACGTACGGTCTGCTGTGCGGCTGTTCCCTCGACGCGATCCGCAGCGTGTTGCGATCCTTCCCCGGGTTGGAGCATGCCCTGGAAGTGGTGCGCGAGCGCCGGGGGGTCCGCTATGTGAATGATTCCAAAGGCACGAATGTCGATGCGGTGTTGAAAGCCCTTGAAGGTATTGAGCAGCCGATCTGGTTGATCGCCGGCGGACGCGACAAGGGCGGCGATTTCTCGCGTTTAGAAGGGGCGATTCGCGAGCGTGTGAAGGGTCTCATTCTCATTGGTGAAGCGGCAGGCCGTATTCAAGCGGCGATGGGGGATTTTGACCGATGTCGTCCTGCAGCGACTCTCCGCGATGCCGTGGAGCTTGCTGCTCGCGAGGCGCAGCCCGGTGAGGTGGTCTTACTCTCGCCGGCCTGCGCCAGTTTTGACATGTTTGCGGATTACCAAGACCGGGGCCGGCAATTCAAGGCCTTAGTCCAAGCGCTTCCGGCATGAGGCCTGAAGTCGCACGGAGGAACGACAGCTGAACGATGGCACAGCATGCGCTCGCAACTCTGATGTTGCCCTGGTCGACCTCGACTCAGCGGACGTCCAAGAGCGTGCCGGTAGATCCGGCGCTGTTGGCAGTCACCCTGATCCTGGCGCTGATCGGTGTGGTGATGGTGTTCAGCGCCAGTGCCGTGGTGGCGGGCAACCGCTTTCACGATCCCTGGTATTTTCTCAAGCGACAGGTCGCCTGGTTGGGCGTCGGCCTGTTGGTCATGCATCTCATCTCGCGGATCGACTACACGATCTGGAGGAAGCTGGCGATTCCCCTGCTCTGCGGGGCGACGTTGTTGCTGGTGTTGGTGCTCATTCCATCGCTCGGGAATGTGGCCAAAGGGGCGCGGCGGTGGCTGCATCTAGGGCCGATCAATATTCAACCGGCCGAGGTCGCGAAATTTGTCGCCGTCATTTACGCGGCAGCCTATTTGACCAAGAAGCAGGATCAGATTACGCAGTTCGCGCGAGGCTTGTTGCCGCCGCTGATCGTCATCGGGGTGCTGAGCGGCCTGGTGCTGTTGGAGCCGGATCTGGGCACCGTGGTGGTGATGGGTCTCGTGGTGGTGACGTTGCTGTTCCTGGCAGGGGCGCGGATCAAGCACCTCGCGATTTTGTCCTTGTGTGCCTTGATGGGGGTGGCCGCGCTCATTCTGACATCGCCCTATCGCTGGAAACGGTTTCTGATGTTCCTGGATCCCACGAAGGATCCTTCTGGCGCAGGCTTTCAGATTACGCAATCCTTTTTGGCCTTTGGAAGCGGCGGACCATTCGGTGTGGGGTTGGGCGAAGGCAAACAGAAACTATTCTTCCTGCCGGAGGCGCACACCGACTTTGTGCTGGCGCTGGTCGGCGAGGAACTGGGTTTGCTGGGCACCGTGACGATCGTGCTTCTCTTCGGCCTCTTTGTGATCAAGGGGTTTCAAATCGCCGGTCGTGCGCGGCATCCGTTCGGCCGCCATCTGGCAATGGGTATCACGATGCTGATCGGCATGCAGGCATTGGTCAATGCGGGTGTCGTGACGGGGCTGTTACCCACCAAGGGGTTGACGTTGCCCTTCGTCAGTTACGGAGGGTCGTCGCTGGTGGCCAACTTGTTCGGCGTAGGGATGCTGTTGAGTATTTCACGCGACCGGCAGGGCGGTCACGGCGGGCAGGAAGGCGGGGGAGCGCGCGGCGCGCGAGGCGCGCGAAAACGCGGAGTGATCACGGAATGAATATCGTGATTGCAGCAGGCGGCACAGGCGGTCACCTGTATCCGGCCATTGCCGTGGCGCGGGAATTTTTGCGGCGGGACCCTTCGACGCGCATCCTGTTCGTCGGGACGACGCGTGGGATCGAACAAAAAGTTCTGGCACATGAGGGGCTTCCCTTGCGGTGCATCACGGCGCATCCGTTCATGGGCAAACGTCCGGTTGAGATGGTGAAGGCGCTGATTACCTTGCCGGTGAGCCTCTGGCAATCGCTTGGCGTGCTGAAACAGCAGGGCGCGGATCTGGTATTCGGTGTAGGAGGCTACACGAGCCCGGCCATGTTAGTGGCCGCGTTTCTGCGTCGCATCCCCGGTGTGATTCTGGAACCGAATGCCTATCCCGGAATGGCCAACAAAGCCGTCGCGCCCCTCGTGCAGCGCATTTTTCTGGCATTCGAGTCCACGAAGCAGTTTTTTGATCGACAGAAGACCAGTGTGGTTGGAACACCGGTGCGGCAGGCGTTTTTAGCCTCGCTCGCTCCCGAGGCGGCACGGGGTGAGACAGGCGTGCTGCGGCATCTGTTGATTTTCGGGGGAAGTCAGGGCGCGAAGGCCATCAACTCGGCGATGATCGAAGCGTTGCCCATGCTGGCGACCGTGAAGCCCCACCTAACCATTACACACCAAACGGGCGAGGCGGATCATGCCCGGGTTGCCGCGGCCTATGCCGAGGCGGGAATTTCCGCCACCGTCGTTCCTTTTCTCTACGACATGCCCACGGCGCTCCGCGCCGCCGATCTCGTGGTGGCGCGGGCCGGCGCGATGACCATTGCCGAATTAACCGTGTGCGGGAAGCCGGCGATTCTGATCCCGCTTCCCACCGCGATCTACAATCATCAGTTGCGGAACGCAGAAGTGATGGCAAAGGCCGGCGGAGCCGTGCTCCTGCCTCAGGCGGAGTTGACCGGTGCCGGTCTGGCCCATGCCATCACGGACATTCTTGGCGAGCCGCAACGTCTGGAAACCATGAGCCGGCACAGCTGGAATATGCGGCGCAGTGATGCGGCGGAAACCATTGTGCGTGAATGTTATGACGTCATAAGGAGGCGCCATGAGGCCAGCGACAGCGCTCGCGCCCTATGAACAACGAGAGCGGGAGACACAGCAACAGGATAGGAGCAGTGGGCAGCGATCATTTCGAGGACAGGAGCTAAGGCGGACGGCGATGTTCAGAAAGACACAACATATTCATTTAGTCGGCATCGGCGGATCCGGAATGAGCGGTATCGCCGAGGTGTTGTTGACGCTCGGGTACAAGGTGAGCGGGTCGGACCTCAGCCAGTCGGAAACGACGCGCCGGCTTGAAGAGTTGGGCGGGCGCATTGCCATCGGCCACCACGAGGCCAATATCGGTGAGGCCCAGGTGGTGGTGATTTCCTCCGCGGTGGCGGCGACCAATCCTGAGGTCGTGGCAGCGAAATCGCGCCAGATTCCGGTCATCCCTCGCGCCGAAATGTTGGCCGAGCTTATGCGGTTGAAGTTCGGCGTCGCGATCGCCGGGGCCCATGGCAAAACGACCACGACGTCGATGGTGGCCAATGTGCTGGCCCAGGGCGGGTTGGACCCGACCATGGTCATCGGCGGCAAGGTCAATGCGTTGGGAAGCCATGCTCGATTGGGGCGGGGCGATCTGCTTATTGCGGAAGCGGACGAAAGCGACGGGTCGTTTCTGCGTCTGGCGCCCACCATCGCCGCGGTCACCAACATTGATCGCGAACACCTCGATCACTACGGCAGCATGGAGCGGCTCAACGACAGCTTCCTTGAGTTTGTGAACAAGGTCCCGTTTTACGGACTGGCCGTGCTCTGTTCGGACGACGAACGCCTGCGCGCTCTGCTGCCGCGGGTGGTGAAACGGTACCAGACCTACGGGTTGAACGAACATCCCGACCATGTGCCGGACTTTCGCGCGACCGATATCAGCTTGCGGCAATGGGGATCCGAGTTTCGCGTCTTCTTCCGCGGGCGCAACCTGGGCCCGTTCCGGTTGGCGATCCCCGGCATCCACAACGTGTCGAACTC
>DAONAB010000189.1:0-6246 GCA_035400805.1 Nitrospira sp.
CGGCCGGATACGCAGCGGCCGCCGGGAGTCCGGCTGATAGGAGGCGGGTGGAACCCGGCCCGTCGCGCTCTTGAGCAGGTCACGCGCGATGGACATGACGTCACTCACCACAGCGCTTCCCGTGGGCATCGATCCAGCGCCACGCCCATACAGCACCACATCTTCGACCGCATCACCAACCAACTGGATGGCATTATATACCCCATCCACTTTCGCAATTTGCGATGCGGAGGGCACCATGGTGGGATGCACCCGTGCTTCAATTTCTCCGTCGGAAAACTTCGCGATCGCCAGCAGCTTGATCGTAAAACCAAACTCCTTGGCATAGGCGATATCCAGCGGGGTAAGGCCGGTAATGCCTTCGGTATAAATTTCCTTGAAGTTCACCGGAGTGCCGTAGGCCAGACTGACCATGATGGTGAGCTTATGAGCCGAATCGGTACCTGCGACATCGAAGGTGGGATCAGCCTCGGCATAACCGGCGCGTTTGGCTTCCTCCAACACGACCTCGAACCGCTGTCCTTCACTGGTCATCCGGCTCAGAATATAATTGGACGTGCCGTTGATGATGCCATAGATCGATTGAATGTTGTTCGCGGCCAACCCTTCCATCAAGGCGCGGATCACCGGAATACCGCCACCCACGCTCGCCTCGAACCCGAGGTCGATCCCGCGACGGGACGCGGCAGCAAAAATCTCTTCTCCATGCACGGCCAGGAGCGCCTTATTTGCGGTCACGACATGCTTGCCTCGTTGCACCGCATCCAGAATCACGCGTTTCGCGAGGTCATACCCGCCCATCAACTCGATGACAATATCCACACGCGGGTCTTCCAGTACTTGCTGGATATCCGTGGTTAACACACCCGATGGAATCGCCACGCCCCGATCGCGTGTAATATCCAAATCCGCAATGCGCACTAACTTAATGGGCACACCCACACGGCGGCGGATCAATTCCGCATTGTCGATCAACACTCGCGCCACGCCGGTCCCGACGGTGCCGAAGCCGATTAACCCTACTCCGATCTCAGTCTTCATGGTTCCTGATCATCCAAATTCAATATTTTCCGGATGCCGCGTAGCGCCTGCCGTGTGCGGTGTTCATTTTCCACTAACGCAAACCGCACGAATTCATCGCCGCCTTCCCCGAATCCGATGCCCGGGGATACCGCCACTTTCGCCTCCCGGAGCAGCAGCTTTGAAAACTCCAGCGATCCCATATGCCGGAACGGGTCCGGAATCCTGGCCCAGACAAACATCGTCGCCCGGGGCAGGGTCACGGACCATCCGATACGATTCAGCCCGTTCACCAGGACATTCCGGCGGTTTTGATACCGCTGCACGACCTCTTTCACACAGTCCTGCGGTCCATTTAATGCCACCGTACTGGCAATTTGAATCGGCTGAAAAATGCCGTAGTCGAGATAACTCTTCAGTTTCGCGAGGGCTCCCACCACTTCACGGTTGCCGACACAAAACCCGACGCGCCATCCGGGCATGTTATAGGCCTTGGACAACGTATAAAACTCGACGCCCACATCCTTCGCCCCCGGCACTTGCAGAAAACTCGGCGCCTTATAGCCGTCAAAGGCGATATCTGCGTAGGCCAGATCGTGAATCACAATGACATCGTGCTCTTTGGCAAACGCGACGATCTTTTTGAAAAACTCGAGATCGACCACGGCGGTCGTGGGGTTGTGCGGGAAATTGATCACCAGAATACGCGGACGCGGCAACGTCTGGCGATAGACCCGCAGCAGATCGTCAAAAAAATCGCTATCCTGACGCAATTCAATCCCGCGCACCTCACCACCCGCAATAATGAAACTGTACATGTGGATGGGATAAGTCGGAGTCGGCGTCAACACCACATCGCCAGGCCCGATCGTGGCCAAGGCCAAGTGTGCGAGACCTTCCTTCGAGCCGATGGTGACGATCGCTTCGGTCTCAGGGTCTAAGTCGACGTCGTAGTTGCGCTTATACCAACCCGTAATCGCATGACGCAGCTTGGTAATGCCGCGCGAGGCAGAATACCGATGATTCTTGGCTTTCTTGGATGCTTCGATCAGTTTGTCGACGATATGGGGCGGCGTGGGCTGATCCGGATTGCCCATCCCGAAGTCGATAATATCCTCACCCCGTTGACGCGCCTCGAGCTTCAGGGATTGAACCTGGGCAAATACGTAGGGAGGAAGTCGTTTGATGCGGTAAAAACCGTCGCTGATCGACATGGATGTGTCAGGCTCCTACTGGCGGGTCCTCTGCTGAACCGGTTGCGTCGGCACGCCTCTGAAAAGCGCGTATTCTAATCGAGCCCTCAAAACGAGTCAATTTCACTATATTTCTATGGAGTTGCGGTTTTCCGCTCTGCCATGAACGCGAGGGAACCGCGATGACACAGTGCTGGACGCCTTCTTGCCCCGCCCCACCGTCTTCTGTTAATAATGCCTCAGGAACAGCAGAATTGTCTATGAATTTCGGCCAGTTCCGAAATCTTTCTCTGGCATCATCCATGGCATTTTCGGAGGAGCAATGGCTCGACTGGGCGTGAACATCGATCATGTGGCAACACTCAGGCAGGCGCGTGGCGGGACAGACCCCGATCCTCTGACGGCCGCCATCCTCGTGGAACTGGCCGGCGCAGACGGCCTGGTCGTGCATCTCCGGGAGGATCGCCGTCATATCCAGGACCGCGACCTGACCATGCTGCGGGAAATCGTTCGCACCAAATTAGACTTGGAAATGGCCGCCGATGACGCGATGGCCAAAATCGCCCTCAGCGTGAAACCCGACCTGGTCACCTTAGTTCCCGAACGTCGTCAAGAACTGACCACGGAAGGCGGCCTGGATGTCGCGAACCACCGCGAGCGGATTCAGAAAATCGTCGATTTACTGAAAGATGGGGGGATCCCGACCAGTTTGTTCATCGAACCAAGCTTGGATCAAATTAAGGCCGCTCACAAAATCGGCGCGGCCTATGTCGAGTTGCACACCGGCCGGTACGCCAATGCGAAACGCTCCAAAGAAGAAGACGAAGAGTTTGAAGCGATCACTCAGGCGGCAAAACTGGCTTACAAACTTGGCCTCGGGGTTAATGCCGGCCATGGGCTGACCTATAAAAACGTCAAACGACTGGCCAAGCTGCCCGAGATCGTCGAATTCAACATCGGCCACAGCATCATCGCCCGATCCGTCATGGTCGGGCTCGTTCAAGCTGTGCGTGAAATGAGAGAACTGGTGGCCTAGCCTGACTCCCCTGCAAGCCACGGCCATACGTCACGCCACCGGTCGGAAGCCAGATTGACGCCATGATCCCGATCGTGACCGCCGAACAAATGCGTGCGCTTGACCATCGGACAATCACCGAGGCACAGGTACCGTCCCTCGTGCTGATGGAACGAGCGGGAACAGAGGTGGTCACGCACCTTGAGGCGCAGTACGGGCCGGTTGCAGGAAAATCAGTCGTCATCGTCTGTGGCAAGGGAAACAACGGCGGAGACGGCTTCGTCATCGCACGACTGCTGCGGCGGAAAAAAGCTCGGGTCCACGTTCTGCTATTAGCGTCAGTTGCCGACCTGAGTCGTGATGCGAAGGCGATGTATCAACGCTTTCACCGAACGGCAGGCCCCTCGTCCATTACGCGTCCCCCTGATACGAATGCCCTTCAGCAACGGCTGACGCCAAGTGACATCATTATCGACGCCATGTTAGGCACCGGCCTCTCCACGCCCGTCTCCGGCTTGTATCGTGATGCGATTGATACAATCAATGCCGCCGCCCGCCCTACTGTCGCCGTGGATCTTCCATCAGGCCTCCATGCCGATACCGGCGCTATCCAGGGCGCTGCGGTGCGCGCGGATCTCACCGTCACGTGTGGTTTGCCAAAAGCAGGGCTCTATTGCGGAGCCGGCATCGATTGCGCAGGGCTGGTGCGTCTGGCCGATATTGGAATTCCACCTTCGTTTGTCGACGCCGTCGGCAGCCGCCTGCTGCTCCTCACCGCCGCCTCCGCGCAGGCGGCGCTTCCAGCGCGACGTCCGTCCTCGCACAAAGGCACCTATGGGCATCTCGGCATTATCGCCGGATCGGTCGGCAAGACGGGCGCTGCGGCCATGGCGGCCCTGGCGGCCCTTCGAATCGGAACCGGCCTTGTCACCGCCGCCGTTCCTTCAAGCGTCAATGACATCCTGGAGGCGAAATTACTCGAGGCCATGACCCTGCCGATGCCGGAAACAAAAGCACGGACCTTTGCTCGCTCTGGCCTGGATCGTCTCCTGGCATTCGCGGGATCCCGAGATGCCGTCGCAATCGGGCCTGGGCTGTCAACGCATCCGGAGACCGTTGATTTGGTCCAAGAGTTTGTAAAGCGCATCGACAAGCCGTGCGTACTCGATGCTGATGCACTCAATGCCTTAGCGGGAAAGGCCTCCCTGCTGACAGAATGCCCACGCCCCCCGATTATCACACCCCATCCAGGAGAAATGGCCAGACTCGAGGCAGAAGCGACCACCCAGTCCGTGAATGAAGATCGCCTCGGCACGGCGACGCGCTTCGCACGTGAACGCGGTGTATTCGTCGTTCTCAAAGGAGCCCGGACCGTGATTGCCAGACCGGACGGAGTGGCAGCGATCTGCCCCACCGGCAACCCGGGAATGGCCACCGCAGGAACCGGAGACGTGTTGACCGGCATGGTCGGAGGATTGCTCGCCCAAGGGGTGGCTCCCTGGGATGCTGCCTGTGCCGCCACCTACTTCCATGGCCTTGCCGGAGATCTGGCCGCACAGCAACTCGGTCAGGCCGGCATGATTGCCCGCGATCTCATTCGCCATATCCCCCATGCCATCGCGCCAACCACGCACATCTAAACGATCGACCGCTTCCCCTGCCAAGCAGCGGAAAACGCGGGCTCCCGCTGCCAGCAAACCCTGGCGAACAATACTGCGCTCCCGCCAACAGACTCACCGGCTGGGGCGATGTCTGGGCCGCCTTCTCCAGGGGGGCGAAGTCGTGGCCCTGTTCGGGGAAATGGGGACCGGGAAAACGTCGCTAGTGCGAGGAATCGCCGATGGACTGAACGCCGAACCAACGGCCGTGAGCAGTCCGACATTTACCTTAATCCACGAATACCGGGGACGCCTCCCTCTGATCCATACCGACCTCTACCGGCTCACCGCCGCCCAGCTCGACAACACCGGCTTGGGCGATTACGTAGACGGCCATGCAATCCTCGCGATCGAATGGGCCGAACGATGGGGCGCAGGACTCCCGATTGACCGTCTCGAGATTCATCTCACACATCGTCCCCCGTCAGCGCGACAGGCGCTCCTCACGGCCAGAGGGCCGTCGGCGTCCCGCCTGCTCCTCGCGCTTCGCTCCCGCATGGCAATGCGGCGTCCCACTAGAGTGGTTTCACAAACCCGTGTACAATGACCTCGGCCAAGGAGGGCCCCGCATTGATCCGCTTGATATTGGTCGGGACGGTATTGCTGCTTGCGCTGTCGTTCTTCCTTCAGAATCAAGAACAGGAGGTCACGCTCCGATATTTCTTCGGCCTTCGATCGGCGTCGATTCTAATCTATAAGCCGATCCTGGCCGCCTTCGGCGTGGGCCTGCTGGTGTCCGGCATTCTGCTTTTTCCAGCCTGGGTCCGCGGGCGAATCGAACTCCGGCGAAAAACCAAGGCTTTGCAGGAAGCCGAAGTCGATCTGGAACGGCTGCGCCAGGCACTCGACAAAGCCGCCCGCCGCGTGGGGGCCTCTTCGGACCTCCCTTCTGAGGGAGAACCCGTCGATGGGTGACGCTGACGGCACGCCGTTGATGCGGCAGTACCGCGAGATCAAACAAGCTTACCGCGACGCAATTCTGTTTTTCCGGGTGGGCGACTTCTATGAGATGTTTCAGGAGGACGCGATTGAAGCCTCCAAGCTGCTCTCGATTGCGCTGACATCCCGGGACAAATCCAGCGAGACGCCGATTCCACTGTGCGGCGTGCCTTATCATGCCGCCACAAATTACATCGCCAAACTCCTTCGTGCAGGCCGAACAGTCGCCCTTTGCGAGCAAGTCGAAGACCCGAAACTCGCCAAGGGGCTGGTCCGGCGTGAAGTGGTCCGGCTCTATACTCCCGGCACTCTGATTGATAGCGAATTCCTCCCTTCTTCAGAATCCAACGTGTTGGCAGCCGTGGCTGCTCGTGTTCGCCCTGTGGGCCACGACCAGACACAGTGCTCGTTCGGTCTCGCG
>DAONAB010000190.1:0-6210 GCA_035400805.1 Nitrospira sp.
GCCGACCTGACCTCCCCCGCGGTTCAGGAAAAACTTGACGCCGCCTTGCTCAGGACCATTCATGAGGGGCGACGGAATACGGCGATGGGAAGGTGGAAGTACGTCCTTCCGATGAGGAGGCCCGTGAAGTGCTCGCGTATATTCGGTCTCTCTCTCAATAAGCCAGAGGGGAAGGAGTCAAGCCTATGAGCAGAGCGTCGCAAAGTCCACTGAGCCCCGAGATGCTGCGGAAGGTAGACGCGTACTGGCGCGCGGCCAATTATCTCTCCGTCGGTCAGATTTACCTGTACGACAATCCGTTGCTGAAACAGCCGCTGAAGCGCACGCACATCAAACCGCGGTTGCTGGGTCATTGGGGCACGACCCCGGGTCTGAACCTCATCTATGTGCATCTCAACCGCCTCATCAAGGAACAGGACCTGAACGTCATCTATATCGCCGGCCCAGGACATGGCGGACCGGGGCTGGTGGCCAACGCCTACCTTGAAGGGACATATAGCGAGGTGTACCCGAACATCTCACAGGATGAGGACGGCATGAAGCGGCTGTTCACCCAGTTCTCGTTCCCCGGTGGAATTCCGAGTCACGTCGCGCCGGAAACCCCCGGCTCCATTCACGAGGGCGGCGAGCTGGGTTACTCCCTCTCGCATGCGTATGGGGCCGCGTTCGACAATCCGGATTTGATCGTCGCCGCCGTGGTGGGCGACGGTGAAGCGGAAACCGGTCCGCTCGCGACGAGTTGGCATTCCAACAAGTTTCTGAATCCGGTCACCGACGGGGTCGTCCTTCCCATTCTCCATCTAAACGGATACAAGATCGCGAATCCCACCGTGCTGGCCCGTATCAGTCACGACGAACTGGATCACCTGTTTCGCGGGTACGGCTACACCCCCTATTTCGTCGAAGGGCGTGATCCCAGGACGATGCATCAGCTCATGGCCGCCGCGCTCGACGCCGTTCTGGAGGACATTCGGCGCATCAAGGCCCGCGCGCGCCGAGGGGGCGCCCACGCACGTCCGCTCTGGCCCATGATTGTGCTCCGGACGCCGAAAGGCTGGACCGGTCCGAAGCAGATCGACGGCAAGCGGACCGAGGATTACTGGCGTTCTCACCAAGTCCCGATGGGGGACATGGACAAACCGTCGCACATCAAGATCCTCGAAAAATGGATGAAGAGTTACAAGCCGAAGGAACTGTTCGACAAGACCGGACGACTCAAGCCCGAACTCAGCGAACTGGCTCCCAAGGAAACGCGGCGGATGAGCGCAAATCCGCACGCGAACGGCGGACTGCTGCTCAGGGACTTATGTCTGCCGGATTTTCGTGACTATGCCGTGAAGGTGACAAAACCGGGTGCGATCGTGGCCGAGTCCACCCGCCTGATGGGGAAATTCCTGCGGGACACGATGAAGCTGAATATGGAAGGTCGAAACTTCCGCCTCTTCAGCCCGGACGAGAACAACTCGAACCGCTGGCAAGACGTCTTGGAGGTCACCAACCGCACCTGGATGGCGGATCGCTATCCCTACGACGACCACCTGGCGCCGGATGGTCGGGTGATGGAGATCTTGAGCGAACACCAGTGCCAGGGATGGCTGGAAGGGTACCTCTTGACCGGCCGGCACGGGTTCTTCTCCTGCTACGAAGCCTTCATTCACATCGTGGATTCGATGTTCAATCAACATGCCAAGTGGCTGAAGGTCTGCAACCACATTCCATGGCGGCGACCGATTGCTTCGCTCAATTATCTGTTGTCTTCCCATGTCTGGCGGCAGGATCACAATGGATTCAGTCACCAGGACCCCGGGTTCATCGACCATGTCGTCAACAAGAAGGCGGAGGTTATCCGGGTCTATTTCCCCCCCGACGCCAACTGCCTGTTGTCGGTCACCGATCACTGCCTCCGCAGCCGCAACTACGTCAACGTGGTCGTCGCGGGGAAGCAACCCTCTCCGCAGTGGCTCACGATGGACGCCGCCGTCAAACATTGTTCCGCCGGTCTCGGGATCTGGGAATGGGCCAGCAACGACAGGGGAAGCGAGCCCGACGTGGTGATGGCCTGTTGCGGTGACGTGCCGACGCTCGAAACACTGGCCGCAACAGACCTGCTCCGCCGCCATCTGCCACAACTGAAAATTCGCGTCATCAATGTGGTGAACCTCATGAAACTCCAGCCGCCAAAAGAGCATCCCCATGGATTGAGCGACAAAGAATTCGATGCGCTCTTCACGACCGACAAACCGATCATCTTCGCCTTCCATGGATACCCGTGGCTGATTCACCGACTGACCTATCGGCGGACCAATCACCCGCATTTGCACGTGCGCGGCTACAAGGAAGAAGGGACGACCTCGACCCCGTTCGATATGGTCGTGATGAACGACCTCGACCGGTTCCATCTAGTCGGGGATGTGATCGATCGGCTGCCGCAGCTCGGGTCACGGGCAGCCTACGCCAAACAGGCGATCCGCGAGAAGCTGCTTGAACACAAACAGTACATCGCAATGCACGGCGACGATATGCCTGAGGTGCGTGATTGGAAATGGAGCAGAAACGGGTGATCCAACAGGGTGAAAGTTTTCCTCTCGGCTCGACGGTTTGCCCCGACGGGGTCAATTTCAGCCTGTTCTCAAAGAACAGCACCCTTGTGGAACTGCTGCTGTTCGATCATGCGGGCGATGCGAAACCGGCGACGGTGATTACCCTCGACCCTCGGTGGAACCGGACATACCACTACTGGCATGTCTTCGTGCCCGGTGTTCAGGACGGTCAGATCTATGGCTATCGGGCATTCGGACCTTCCGAGCCGCAACGTGGATTGCGGTTTGACCCAAGCAAACTGTTGCTTGACCCATACGGAAAGGCGATGGCTGTGCCGGACCGCTACAGCCGCATCAGTGCGTCCGTACCGGGTGACAATTGCGCAACGGCGATGAAGAGCATAGTCGTCGATCCCACTAGATATGACTGGGAGGGAGATATCCCGCTGAAACGGCCGTTTGCCAAGACTGTGATCTATGAGTTGCACGTGCGCGGGTTTACCCGCCATCCCAGTTCCGGTCTCTCTCACGAAACGCGCGGTACGTATCGAGGATTGATCGACAAGATTCCGTACCTGCAGGATCTCGGTGTGACCGCCGTGGAGTTGCTGCCCCTGTTCCAGTTCGACGAACAGGACGCTCCGTGGGGCCTCGTCAACTACTGGGGCTACAGCCCCATCTCATTCTTCGTGCCGCACCACGGGTATAGTTCCCGCAACGATCACTTGGGCCCGATGGACGAGTTTCGGGACATGGTCAAGGCGCTTCATCGGGCCGGCATCGAGATCATCCTCGATGTCGTGTTCAACCATACGGCGGAAGGAGACCACGCCGGTCCGACGCTTTGCTATCGCGGCCTGGAAAACGCAGTGTATTACATGCTGGAGGAGGACCGGTCACGCTATGCCGACTATACCGGCACCGGGAACACCTTGAACGCGAATCAACCGATTGTCCGCCGATTGATCCTTGACAGCCTTCACTACTGGGTGGAGACGATGCACGTCGACGGCTTTCGGTTCGACCTTGCGTCGGTCCTCTCACGCGATGAGCGCGGCCGACCGCTTGCGAATCCTCCCATCCTCTGGGACATCGAGTCGGATCCCGTCCTTGCAGGAACGAAGCTCATTGCGGAGGCCTGGGATGCTGCCGGACTATACCAGGTGGGCTCGTTTATTGGAGACAGCTGGAAAGAGTGGAATGGCCAATTCCGTGATGACGTGCGCCGCTTCGTCAGGGGGGATCGCGGATCGGTCCCCCGCGTGGCCCGCCGGGTGTTCGGTAGCCCCGACCTCTACGGGGGACAGGAACGGGAGCCGGAAAAGAGCATCAATTTCATCACATGTCATGACGGGTTCACCATCAACGATCTTGTGTCCTACAACGAGAAACACAATCACGCGAACCGAGAAGACAACCGGGACGGAACGGACGTCAATCTGAGCTGGAACTGCGGGGTGGAAGGGCCGACCGACGATCCCGCGATCGAACGTCTGCGCAACCGTCAAGTCAAAAACTTCCTCACGCTCACCCTGATGTCGGTCGGCGTGCCGATCCTCCTGATGGGCGACGAGGTCCGAAGAACGCAATGCGGCAACAACAATGCCTATTGTCAGGACAATGAGATCAGCTGGTTCGATTGGACCAGGCTCGAGAAGCACGCCGATGTCCACCGCTTCACACGTCAGCTGCTGTCCGTGCGCGCGCGGCGCGACCTCATGCGCAGCGACAACGATCGAAGTTTAAATGAGATCCTTCGCGACGCGAGATTAGCCCTTCATGGGGTGACGCTCCATTCCCCCGACTTGACCGATGAATCCCATAGCATTGCGATGGCTGCCACGACGCCGAATGGCGACTTTCTGATCCACCTGATCTTCAATGCCTATTGGGAGCAGCTCGCATTCGAGTTGCCTGGTGCAGAGAAGGCGGAGCAGGGCTGGCGTCGCCTGATCGACACCGGTTTGGCTTCGCCGGATGACATCTGCGACGGGCCCGATGCGCCGTTCGTTCCGGGTGACAACTATCTGGCGCAACCCCGGTCGGTGGTGGTCTTGTTCGCGTTGAGAGCAAGCAACGCCGAGTGAGACACTTTATCCCTGGAGGGCTTTCACCCTTGAATTCTTTGACGGAGGTCTTGTGAACGCGCGCCTCAACGAACTTCGTGAACAATATGGATGCGGGCCGGTCCCGTTCTATGGGACAGATGATGCACTCTACGACCGGCATCTGATCTTCGACCACGTGATTGATCCTAAGATGGCAAATCCGCGGGACCAGTTTGAGGCGGCGGCACGATCGGTTCGCGACGTTATTTCGCAACGGTGGCTCCGGACGGAACAGACATACGAGCGGAAGAATCCCAAGCGGGTGTATTACCTGTCGATGGAGTTCTTGCTCGGGCGGATGCTCGCCAACAACGTCACCAATGCGCTGCTGGGACCGTTGGCGTTTGAGGCCATGAATAAGCGGGGGCTCGACCCGCTCCCGCTGACCGACATGGAGCCGGATGCCGGCTTGGGCAACGGAGGACTTGGCAGGCTGGCGGCCTGCTTTCTGGACTCCATGGCGACGCTTGAGATTCCGGGCATGGGTTACGGTCTCCGTTACGAATACGGCATGTTCAAGCAAACGATCAAGGATGGCCGGCAAGTCGAGCAGCCCGACAATTGGCTGCGGCGTCCGGATCCCTGGGAGGTGGCACGACTAGACGAAGCGGTGGAGGTGAGACTGAATTGTTCGTTCGAGCTTCGTGCGGGCGAACCGCATCGGATTATCGGGCGGCCCTCGACGTTGCTCGGCATCCCGTTTGACCGACCGGTCATCGGCTATGGGGGCAAGACGATCAATACCCTTCGTCTTTGGGCCGCCGCTACACCGGATTATTTCGATTTTCAGCAATTCAGCAGCGGTGACGTCGTCGGCGCGCTCACGGAAACGATCGCGGCGGAATCACTCACGCGCGTGTTGTATCCGGACGATTCGACCGAACGTGGGCGGGGACTGCGCTTCCTGCAGGAGTATTTCCTCGTGGCCTGCTCGCTCGCCGATCTTGTCCGCCGCTTCCGGCATGCGAACAACGACTGGAGCGCCTTGCCGGAAAAGACGGCGATCCAACTGAACGACACGCACCCGGCGATGGCGGTGCCGGAACTCATGCGGATCCTGCTCGACGAGGCACACCTCGGTTGGGATCAAGCCTGGGATGTAACGGAGCGGTGCCTGGCGTACACGAACCATACCCTATTACCTGAAGCGTTGGAGAAGTGGCCGCTCGGGTGGTTCGAAGAGATGTTGCCGCGCCTAGCCGACATCATCTGCGAGATCAACCGGCGTTTTCTCGACTCAGTACGGGCACAGGTCCCCAGCGACCACTCACGCCTCAACCGTGTCAGTCTCATCGAGGACGGCTCAGACCGGAAAGTTCGCATGGCCCACCTCGCCATCGTCGGCTCACACAGCACGAACGGTGTCAGCGCCATTCACTCCAAACTGTTGCGGATGCAGGTTGTGCCGGATCTTGCCGAGATATTTCCGACACGTTTCAACAACAAGACCAACGGTGTCACGCCTCGCCGGTGGTTGCTGCTCTGTAATCGCGGATTGACACAGGTGATTACTGATGCGATCGGCGATGCCTGGATTACCGACCTCAGCCAATTAGCGAGAT
>DAONAB010000191.1:0-6192 GCA_035400805.1 Nitrospira sp.
AAGGCGGCGACATGGAGGTCGAGCTCTCGCTGACACCGACCGACCACAGCGTACGCCAATCCGAGTGGCGTGAACGGGTCGCCACCACGGCCTCGCTCCGGCCCCTCTTCCATCCTCAGGCCGTCGCCGTGATCGGCGCCTCGCGCGCTCCCCAGAGTATCGGCTACCGGTTGCTCGACGCGCTGAGCAGCAACGGCTTTTGCGGCCGCTGTTACGCCATCAATCCGCATGCCGCCACCATCGCCGGCATGCAGACCTATCCGTCGCTTCGGGCATTGCCGGAACCGGTCGATCTGGCCGTCATCACCGTCCCCAAAGACGCCGTCCTCTCTGTCGTGGACGACTGTGCGGCGACCGGTGTCCGCGCGCTGGTGGTCATCACCGCGGGGTTCGCCGAAGTCGGAGCAGAGGGACGCCGTTTACAAGACCAGCTCCTCGAAAAGGTTCGCCAACAGGGCCTGCGCATGGTCGGCCCCAATTGCTTCGGGATCTTGAATACCGATCCGGCCGTGCGGCTCAATGCTACTTTCACCTCCACGTTTCCCCTCGCCGGCTCCATTGCCATGTCGTCACAAAGCGGCGCCCTGGGGTTGGCCCTGCTCGCCGCGTCCGAACGATTGCAGCTCGGTCTTTCCACCTTCGTCAGCGTCGGCAACAAGGCGGATGTGTCGGTCAACGACCTCCTGCAATACTGGGAGAACGATCCCGCAACGCGCGTCATCCTGCTGTATGTGGAATCGTTCGGCAATCCGAGGCGGTTTGCGCAGATCGCTCGCCGGGTCAGTCGCAACAAACCGATCGTCGTCCTGAAGGCAGGCCGTACCTCTTCGGGCAAACGCGCCGCGGGATCCCACACGGCCGCGCTGGCCGCCAATGATGTCGCGGTGGAAGCCCTGTTTCAGCAGACCGGGATCCTGCGCGCCGAGACGCTCGAAGACATGTTCGCATTGGCGGCAGGCCTCTCGGATCAACCGCTGCCGAAGGGCAACCGCGTCGGAATCATCACGAACGCCGGCGGGCCGGCCATCCTCTGCGCCGACGCCTGCGAAGCGAGCGGCCTGGAGGTTCCTGAATTGTCGCAAGCGACCATGACTCACCTGGCCTCATTTCTGCCGCCGGCTGCGGCCCTGCGCAACCCGGTCGATCTGATCGCCTCGGCCGATCCCGAGCAATACGCCCAAGCCATTGCGGCGCTCTTGAAATCCGACGATATCGATGCCCTCATCATTCTCTACATTGCCGTCACAGCCACCGATGTGGACCCGATCGCCGAAGGCATCAAGAAGGGCATCCTCGAAGCGCGAGCCACGGCATCCATCAAGAAACCGATCTATATCGGGTGGATGGTGGAAACGGATCGCGAGCGGAGATTCTCCTTCACGAGCGAAACCATCCCTACCTTTGCGCTGCCGGAACTCCCCGCGCGCGCGCTGGGCAAGATCGCCGGCTATGTGCAGTGGCGCGAGCGCCCCGCCGGCATGGTGCCGGACTTCGACGATCTGGACCTCTCGACCGTGAGCCGCATCTGTCAGGACGCCCTGGCCGCACGTGGAGAGGGCTGGCTGACGACTGCCGAGACACGGGCCCTGTTGAGCGCAATGTCCATATCACTGCCGCCTGGAGGCGTCGCGACCGACGCTGAAGAAGCTGCCCTGCTTGCCGAACAAATCGGGTTTCCGGTCGCCGTGAAGCTGGCGTCCCATACACTCGTCCATAAAACGGAGATCGGCGGGGTGCATCTGAACCTCAACACGAAGGCTGAGGTTCGCCGCGCGTTTGAACAGATCGCCGCACGGCTCGCGCAGGATCAGAGCCTTGACGCCATGGAAGGGGTCCTGGTCCAGCCGATGGTGACCGGCGGCGTCGAGGTAATGGCGGGCATGGTCCAGGATCCCTCGTTCGGTCCCTTGATCGGCTTTGGGCTGGGCGGGATTCACGTCGAAATTCTAGGAGACGTGCGCTTCCGCATCACGCCGTTGACGGAGCTGGATGCCGCCGATCTGATCCGCAGCATCAAAGGCTATCGTCTGCTGCAAGGCTATCGCGGCCATCTACCGGGCGATGTCGATGCGATTCAAGAACTCTTGCTCAGGCTGTCACGGCTGGTCGAAGAGGTGCCGGAGATCGTGGAACTGGATCTGAATCCGATCTTCGCCATGCCGCCGGGCCAGGGCTGCCGCATCGTGGATGCGAGGATCAGGGTGGGAAGGAGTGTTGCGAGATGGAATGGTTAAACAAGTCGGAAACGATCAGTATTCCAATTTGAGCACAGCATTAATCTACTGAGCCTTGACCATTCATCTCGGCTGAACGTTTCGAAATCTTCGCCTCCACCTCAGCACGCGTCACCCCTAACTGGTCAAGCGCCTCATACACAACTCTTTCAAGCTCTGGAACACAGTTCCTAAATAAGGAAGCTGCCATTTGAAGTTCTCGAATGGCGTCGGTTAGCCTCATGGCTTCAGAAAGCGGTGAATCACTAGGCCGAAAGAATCCGTGTACAATTCGGTTCCTGACCTTTCTCGCTTCGGTAAGGTTCAAAAGTAGAGTCTCGGATAATTGCACATTCTTGTGGGATTTTACCTCTTTGAACAAATCCCTCAATCGCAGCTTGCCGAAACCATCATACAGCGTGGGCCAATCATGATGCTTGTCAGTGCCTCGCAGAGAGAGAGCAGTAACAAGAACCTGCAACAACATTTCTATCGTCTGCGCTTCAGACAAAGCGAAACCAAACCAAGCATAAACATCCCACTCCTCCTTGGAAGCCCATTCAGGATCGTTGAACACTCGACTTAGCGACTTTTAATTCAGGTAATTTTATGCGTTGCCAACCAATCAGTTGGCGTTGATATAGTTGTCACCCCAAACGCCTGCCGGATTTCTACGATTCACGCCGCACTCCGATTAAAGGGACGGGGCCGTTTGGATTTCGGGGCAGCTATTCGTCGCGTCGGCTCCGCGTGCAACTTCAACCCCAACGCTCTCAAGACCTTGAGAATCGTATCGAAACCTGGACTCCGCTCGCCGGAGAGCGCCTTGTACAGACTCTCACGAGACAGACCCGCATCCTGCGCAACCTGCGCCATGCCCTTGGCGCGGGCAATATCGCCCAGTGCCTTGGCAATGAAGGCCGCGTCGCCATCGGCCTCCTCCAAGCAGGCCTCCAAGTACGCAGCCATCTCCTCCGGAGTCCGCAGATGCTCGGCTACGTCATATTTGGTAGTTGTAACCTTCTTCATGATGCACTCCTATAGGCTCCGTGCCAGCCGCAAGGCTGTTCGGATGTCGGCATCCTGTGTCCGCTTATCGCCGCCGGCCAGCAGCACAATGACCTCACTGCCACGCTTTGTGAAATACACACGATAGCCGGGGCCATAGTCGATTCGCATCTCAGAAACGCCTTCCCCCACCGATTTCGCATCGCCCGCATTCCCTGTACCGAGCCGCTCTATTCTAACCTGAACGCGTGCACGTGCACGCATGTCACGAAGTCCATCAAGCCACTTAGCGAACGTCTTGGTCTTCCGGATCTCGAACATGCAGAACTGTATCCAACTGGCTACAGTCTGTCAACAGTCCTATCCGGCGTCAATGTGTCCGCCTCCGTTCCAGCCGCCGCAGCATGCGCCTCGCAGCCACCGGCACCTGCCTCCCGCACGCGCCCCTCTTCATCCCACACCCGACGTCTCGCACCGACATGCGTCAGCAGACATTCCGCCGTCGCAAGAAGATCCTGCACCTGGCGAGCCGAGCGGTCGGCATAATGCGCCAGGTCGAAGATCGGGATCTGGAGACAGACCTCGGCTCGATTTTTTCGCTCCGGGGAGAAGACGATGCGATGCGCGGGAGGCTGCGGATGCTCGCAGGGCTTCAGAAGATCCAGCGTCTGAAAGAACACCCGGCAGAGCCGTTGCAAGTCGCCAAGAATTTCACGATGCTCGGCATCATCATTGAGCGGCAACTGGGTCGGATCGCGAAACGCCGCATAGAGGTTCAGCTGGAATCCAATCTGGACCACATTGCCGGCACCGGTCTTCACATAAAACGGGTCATGATCGAAACAGACTTTTCGCATCACGATCATATCGCGCAGAGCTTGTTCGGTGGGAAAGGCTTGTTCGAGATTCAATTGCATCGCCACTCCATCATACTCCCTTCAGGATGCTCCCCTGCCATGACAGGCAAGGCACTCGGCGATACGACCAGGCTGATGCGCGCCACGCCCGCGTTCATACAACTGCCGCACGATCGGCTCATCTCTCAACGTCGGCTTGGTCGCGACCCTCGCGCCGAACTCGTGACAGGCCGTGCAGGAACTGGTGCCGGTTGCACGGAAGACAAATTCCCCGTGGGGGTTGGTCCTCGTGCGCTCGGTAATTTGAGCAAGCGCCCCGCGATGTTCGGTGTGGCAGGCCGTGCAGGCCGTCCGTTGCGCCACCAGGTCACGATGCCAGGTCGTCACGGCAGGCGTCGCTCGATCCGCGAAATACCGATCCGAATGGCAACTCACACAGCGGGCCGGACTGGGCCCGCGGAATGGTTCGTGGCAGTGCAGGCACCCGGCCTGATCGACGTGATACCGGCTCAACTCTCCCGGCGCCCAGAACGAGGCGGGACTTCTCACCGATCCCCAGCCGATCCAGACGAGGAGCACAAGCGTCGTGAGAGCCACCACCGGCACCGCAGTTCTTGGCAGCGGATGGTATCGCATCCGTCACGAGATTCCCGCGAAGAACAACGCCCCCGCCACGTGCAACAGCGTGAACACGAGAAACATCAACGTCATCGGCGCGTGGATCGCCTGCCACATGCGGAACGCTTCCTCTTGAGACGCCATGCCATGCAACTGCGCGTCGATATCGCTGTCGGACAATCCTTCGTGCTGGAGTCGGCGGCGCTGATCGTTGAGCGCGCTGAGGCTGAATGCATGCACCGCCTGCCCGACGACCCCGCTGACGACCACGATCACCATGGACAGCATCGCGAGAATCGGTACCAGGGCGTGATAGTGGGCGCCGGAGTGGAGAAATATGAACAGCGGGCCCACCACCCCCGCCACCATGTGGACCCGAAACCAGCCGCGCGGCCAACGGCGGGCCGGGCTGATTCGCTTGCGCAACGGATACACAAATACCAGCAGGGTCACGACGAGGCCGACCCAGCCGGCTGCATGGCCATACTGCGTATGCCCGAAAGGGGCGGTCTCTCCGAGACTGAGCAGGGCCTCGAAGATCAGGGCGCCCGCCACTGCCGCCACCACGACGACAGTCACCACAAGAACACGCAGCCGAACAGACGTCATACCTCGCTCGCTCAGAACAAGAGGAGAGCCAATAGCGTATGGCTTATAGTAAATAACTCAACACAAGCCATCATCGGCCATAAGCCATTCGCTCCCTGACCTACTTCCGGTACTTTTCCACACCCTTATTGCCGCCGGCATGGCACCGCAGACAGTCTGCGAACCGTCCGGGACCATGAACACCCTTGGCCTTAGCTTTGAGTTCCTGGACCAATGCATTGTCCTGTACTTGCGGACTCACCGTCCCCTCTTTGCCCGCCCGATGGCAATCCAGGCACGTAGCGGCGCCCGTCGCCCGAAAGATCAAATCGCTGTGCGGATTGGCCACCATGCCACCGGCATCAGCTATCGTCCACGCAATCGACGGCCCCTCCGCCTCCGACGTAATCACAGCACCATACGGCACCGCATAGGTCCATCGCGGCACTGACGCTACGACCAGCACTCCCAGGATACACAACGCAGCACCCAGGCCCGGGCGACTCATGAGTGCCCGCTCCCGCAACAGGTGCGATATCGCTCTTCAGGAATTTCTTTCATCGCCTGGTACAACTCCGCGCGTTCCTGATCGCTGATCACCTGATCGATCGACGGATAGAGAATCCGTTCCTCCTTCATGTTGTGCGATTTCAGAATATCCAACAACCGCTGCTCGTCCCGATCGCTCTCCGGATCCTGCGCCTGGACCTTCTGATGAATCGCTTCCAGACAATCGCCGATCATCCGATGCTCGGTTCGCATGACCTGCGTCGGACCGCCTTCCGCCATACCGGAGTTCTCCTCCCATTTGGGAAACAGCACGTCTTCCTCCCAGACGATGTGGCGTTGCAGACCGAACTTGAAGGCGACGAACGCCTCTTTGGCCTTGGCGAAATCCTTTCGCTTCT
>DAONAB010000192.1:0-6184 GCA_035400805.1 Nitrospira sp.
CGGTCGAACGGTCGGCCAAGGGCATTCCGGTCATTCAGTGGGAGAAAGATCAAGCGGAAGACGCCGGGCTGGTGAAAATTGACCTCCTCGGCAATCGCTCGCTGGCGGTCATTCGCGATGCGCTGGCCGCTATTGCGCGCCATACGGGCCGACAGATCGACTATGCGGCCTGGGACCCGCTCTCCGATGCGCAGACCAGCGCGCTGATTCGGCAGAGCAACACGATGGGATGTTTTTATGTGGAGTCACCCGCCACACGACTTTTACTCAAAAAACTCTGGACCACCATGCCGGCCGCACAACAGGCCCAGGCCGATGATTTCGAATATTTGACGATCGTCTCCTCCATCATCCGACCAGCCGCGCATCGATTTGCCGATGATTTCATTCGTCGCGCCCATGGGGAGCCCTACCGCGCGCTTCATCCGACGCTGGATGACGCGTTGTCGGAGACCTTCGGCATCATGGTCTACCAAGAGGATGTCATGAAGGTCGCGGTGGCGCTCGGCGGATTCTCAATCGAAGACGGCGATCAATTACGGAAGATCCTCAGCAAGAAACACAAGCAACGACAGCTTCAGGATTACCAACGGCAGTTTTGCGCCGGCGCGCTGGCACGGGGAGCGGATCTGCGCGCCATCGCACAGATCTGGGCCATGATCATGAGTTTTGCCGGATACAGCTTCTGCAAACCTCATTCGGCCAGTTACGCACAGGTGTCTTTTAAATCGGCATATCTCCGCGCCCATTATCCAGCCGAATTCATCGCGGCGGTCATCAGCAATCAAGGCGGGTTCTACTCGACGTTTGCCTATGTGTCGGAAGCACGGCGGATGGGGCTGACTATTCAGCCGCCCGATCTCAATGAGAGCGACTGGGCCTATCAGGGGAAGGGAACAAACCTGCGCGTCGGATTGATGCAGATCAAAGGACTCCGGCAGGATGTCGCCGACACGGTGATGAAGAACCGAGCCGCTCAAGGGCCGTTTCGATCATTGCAGGATTTTCTGGAGCGGGTCCAGCCGGACCCCTCGCAAGCGCGGCTGCTCATCAAAGCCGGCTGCTTCGATCGTCTCGCGGGTGAGCTCACCAGACCGGCGCTATTGTGGCGTCTGTTGGCGTGGCAGCACCAGGCATCTTCCGGCTATCTGCCCATCCCGCCTGAATATCCTGCGTCAGAACTGATCGCGCAAGAGATCGAGACATTCGGGTTTCCTCTCCGTTGCCACCCGCTCGACCTGATTCCAGCCGGCCATGTTCCACCCACGATTGTGACGGCCTGTGAGATGGCGCACCATATCGGCCGTTCAATCACGATGATGGGCGTATTGATTACAGAGAAAATCGTTCATACCAAACAAGGCGAGCCGATGGAGTTCGTCAGTTTCGAGGATTTGAGCGGCCTGTACGATGCCACGATCTTTCCGGACATGTATCGAAAAACATGCCACCTGCTGGGAACGAATCGCGTCTATGTTCTTGAAGGAACCGTCGAAGCACACTTTGCCGCCGTGACGCTGACCGTCACGGCGATTCGGAGGGCATCCTATCGGCAGCGAGCCCATCCGGCCGAGTGGCCAGCGGGCTCGCCGCTAGGATGACTACAATCGCTCAGGGAGTTTTCTTTTCAGGAGCATCGGCGGCATCGCCTTTTTCCACCTTGAGGATATTCACGTCGAAGGTGAGCGTCTTGCCGGCCAGCGGATGGTTGAGATCGATAAGGACTTTCTTCTCGTTCACTTCCAAGACTTTCACCAGACGATTATCCGAGGCCTGCAAGATATCCCCGACCTTCACGTCTTTGGGAAGCTTCTCCTTCTCGATGCTTTGGCGCAGCTTATTATTGTAGGGACCGTACGCATCCTGCGCCATCACCTCGATGCGCCGTTTCTGTCCGGCCTTCATGCCGTCGAGAGCCTTTTCGAGGCCGGGAACAATTTCATGCGCCCCCTGCACAAACGTAATCGGCTCCTGACCGACATTCGAATCGGCCACGCTTTTGTCGGGAAGCGTCAGCGTGTATTCCAATGACACCTTCATCCCGTCAGCAATGACGAGATCGCCTTGCGCGAAGGCGCTCTCGCCGGCTCCCAGGCAACCGGCGGCGACCATCATGCTCAGCAACAGATTTCGTCCAGATCTCATCACGGCCTCCTCCTCAATCCTGCCGGACAGCCTCCCTGTCCGGCCAAGCAATACATCAACTATTGCCGCGGCGCGGAGCGGCCGGACGACCAGCGCGCCATCCTCGGCGCCCCTGCCCGCCTCTCGCATCCTGCGACATGGAGTTGGGGTGCTCGCCGGTACGACGCGGTCGGGCATCGCGCCCGCGACCGTCATGCCGGGATTGGCCGGTCGATTCCGTCTCCCGGGCAGGAGGCGGCAACGTCGCCAAGGTCGGCAGTGTCAGGCGCTTCGTTTGGATTCGCAGGCGACGCACCATGGCGAGATATTCATGCTCCTCTTGCGGAGCGAGAATCAGGAGAGTGGCCCCGGATCGTTCAGCGCGACCCGTCCGACCCGTGCGATGGACATACGAGGTGGGGTTGCCAGGTAACTCATAATGAATCACCTGCGACACCGTGGGCACATCCAATCCGCGCGCCGCGACATCGGTCGCCACCAATGAGCGCAACCGCCCGGAACGGAACGCCGTCAGCGTCCGCTCGCGCTGAGCCTGCGAATGATTGCCGGTAATGGCTCCCACCGAAGCCGGCTCTCCACCCAACCGGGCAGCCAACCGCTTCACTTTGTATTTCTGGTCGCAAAACACCATCGACTGATCACCGGCTTCCGATGATTGCAGTAGCGTATGAATCAGTTGCACCCGCGACGCTTCGCTGGGCACCACATAATACGCATGCGTGATGGTGGTCGGCGTGTTCACGCCGGGGTCCACAGCGGTACGCGCAGGATTCTTCAGCATCGATTCCGCCAGTGTGAGAATTTCCGGCGAGAAGGTGGCCGAGAACAGCATGGTCT
Source organism: Nitrospira sp. (assembly GCA_035400805.1). Taxonomy (GTDB): domain Bacteria; phylum Nitrospirota; class Nitrospiria; order Nitrospirales; family Nitrospiraceae; genus Nitrospira_A. The sequence continues at coordinate 2,983 of DAONAB010000192.1, forward strand.
GGCGCTGCGCGGGAAGCAGTTGCAAAATACGTTGAATGTCGCGCAAAAATCCCCGATCGAGCATTTGATCGGCTTCATCCATCACGACATATTCAATACCACGCAGATCCAAATGACGGGTCCCGGCCACATCCAGCAGACGGCCCGGAGTTCCGATCACGATCATCGGCGGCTGGCGCAGGGCGCGATAATGCCGCTCGATCGGAACGCCGCCGTACACGGCCAGCGACGTGACCGTCGGTGGCGCATACTTGCGCAGTTCCATTTCAATCTGCAGGGCTAACTCACGGGTCGGCGCCAGGACCAAGGCGCGCGGCGCGCGTGACGATCCGGTTTGCGCAGACGCATGACCGGCGGGCTTCCACCCTTCCTTAACGGCCCGTTCAATTAAAGGAATAAGAAACGCCAACGTTTTCCCGCTCCCCGTTTTGGCCTGAGCCAAGAGATCGCGCCCCTCCAATGCCAGCGGAATCGCGGCGCTCTGAATGGGAGTCGGCGCGGTAAACCCGGCCTGCTGTAAACGGTCAGCGAGAAACGATGTAAGAGACAATTCGGCAAACGACACCATGCAACGACACTCCTAAATCTCAATCTTGGGAAAACAGGGGCAGATAACCTGATGGCCCTGCAGACCAGAGAGAGGACAACACGGTAAGAAAAACGCAGGGGCTACCCTGTCGGCAGCCCCTGAATAGGTATAGCGAAACGAGCGCAGCTTAGTGCCGGCCCCCGCCCATTCCACGTCCTCCGCCACCACCGGAGCGGGGCTCCTGCGGGCGGGCTTCATTCACAGTCAACGTGCGGCCCCCGAATTGTGTCCCGTTCAACGCGTTGATCGCCGCCTGCGCCTCGGAATCTCCCGACATTTCGACGAAGCCGAAGCCCCGTGACTGGCCGGTGAATTTGTCCGTGATGATGCGCGCCGACGTCACCGCCCCGTGCACCGCAAACAGGTCACTCAGCTGTTGCTCGGTGGTTGAATATGGCAAGCCGCCAACGTAGATCTTCGAACCCATTGGGTTCCTCCTTTGAGAATAAAATGGTGTTGTCTGGGACTCGAGAAAGAAACGAGGAAGGAATGGGGCGAAGATGCAAACACAGCGGCAATCTTAGCTCTGGCTTCCGAAATTCCCGGGAAGAACCCAAAACAACATCGAAATCGAGCCCTGTAATTCTTTTTCTACTTCACCGCCAAGGCTCTTCGCAATGAAGCACCTTCACTGTATCTTACCGAAATGGGAAAGGCAAGCGCGAAATCGTCTCCAAAAAACCTCTTGGGCCCGCGTGGATTCGCTTCCGACCGCGTTTAGTAGGCCGCCGGAGCCGACAACGGGCGGCTGGAATATAAGGGAGCCGCATTAAAATTATCGAAACGGGCCGACGCGTCCCCCTCCACTAACATCCCCACCTGACCGACTCCAAGCGCCTGATCTTCCACGGATAATGCCAGACTGCCGTCAAAAAATGTTTCGACGAAATCTTTGCTGATGATCGTATTCCGCTGTACTCGGAGGGTGTGCCATTCAACCGGCTTGACCTTAATCGCCCCCCTGCCGAGAACCGACTCTTTTCCATCGATCACACGCACCACCTGAATGATTTTCTGAGACACATCGACCAGGGTGGCATAATAATTCTGGGCATCTTTCATACCGAACACCACACCGACCTGCCCGGCGGCAGAACCGGCTTCCTGCTGAATGCGAACAACCAGATCGGGGTACTCGTACTGAAACCCCTGCGCCACAAGCATTTCGTGACACCCTCCGCAACTGGAGGTCCCGAGCACCACGTTGGGAGCGGAAGGCACGGCTGCTTGGGCCTCGACCTTCCATGCCCCTTGCTGTTGAGCTCCTGACGCCACGGCAGCGAACCCCTTCGGAACAGATCCCACGTCATCCTTGTCAAACGTCCAATCGTTGAACAGTTGGGGATTGGCCTGTTGCCGCAGATGCTCCGCTTTCTCCGTAGACGTTTCCTTCGGCACCGCCCATGCCGTTCCTATCCCGCTGGTCAAGACACCCGCGACGACCACGAGGCGGAGACACTGTACCGCTCTCTTAAAAAATGTGACACCGCTGCCTTGACCGTTGCAACCGACCTGTATCTGCCTAGCGCGCTCACATCCATAGTCCACGGAAATACTCCTTCTCAAGCGGACCTCACGACTTCGGATGCGCTGACTTGATTTGGATGATGTCCTGCTGATACCGATCGCGTTCAGCCAGGATCTTCTTCCGTCGCCATCCACGTAACGTCCACCATTTTATTTTATCCATGAATGTCACCATGGGCGGAGGCACACTGCCCGCCGGCCCATGCTGAAATTCATAGCCCTGATGCGTCCCCTGATTGTCTCGAAACCGCGCGTACTGATAGTCGTAGAGACCTTTTCCCTGCTCTGCCATAGCTGATTCCCTTTGCGTTGTCGGTCGAGCTGCTCTCGCGATCCGGAACCGCCTCATACGGAAGCTGGTTTGTGGCTGGCCCGGGAGTTGATAGTACCTTGAGCCCTTCGCTCTCTGCAACGGGGCTCTTCCCTTATGCTATAGTGCCTCATTCAGAGGCCGACGCCTGAATCACTATGGATCTTCGACAGCATCCGCCTCGGCGATGGAGCGACACCGCAGCCGGTTTGATCTGGCTGCCCCGCCTGATCGACAAGGTCCGGGCGTTTCAGGCCGGAACCCTCGGCACCTATGCCTATCCCTCTGCCTTGGACCAATCCTTCATGCGGCACCTCCGACTCGCACCGGCCCAGATCGAGGCACTTGTTCGTGAGCTGACCTCCGATGAGGCGATCGGCGCAGCCCTTCGGCGACACATTCCACTCAGCACCGAAGAAATCCAGGTGCGATGCGCAGCCTTTCAGACCAAATATCGATGGGCATTCGCCGTGCTCGACCGGGATGACGGCTATACCCGCGGCATCGGGTATCCGCTCCCACAGTTTCTGCAACGACCGCTCTGGCGCTGGTATCAACGCTGGTCGGCCCAGAAAGCGAACGCCACCTCAATCTGATGCCATTCGTACACGCCACCCCTCGTAGGAAACGAGCCTCCTCCTGCAAGACCCGAGGCCCGAGTATGGTCCGACACTTGATCGTCATGCTCTGGCTTGCGCTGACGCCCGCTATGGTCCTGGCCGAGAACCAGCCGGAGCTCCCTGTGTCGATCACGTCATCATTGGATCTCGTATCCA
>DAONAB010000193.1:0-6169 GCA_035400805.1 Nitrospira sp.
GTCCGCCAAGGTCTTTGCGCAGTCATCAAGGTTGGAAAGTGCCTGATTTAAATATATTATCAAGGATGAAAACGAGCCGTCGAGCAACACAAGATCATGTGGAGCATGCGCCGCGAGCGTCATCTCCATCGAAACCATCATTCCGCGGAGAACGCCGACCGTATCGATCCGATGCGGCAGACCATCGACCCACATGTCGTGATACGGTTCTGGCCAATGTCTGGTAGCCTCCTTTGATGTACCTTCCACCGCAACAGCCGCTGCCGCGCAAAGGTCCAAGGCCGTGAGGCGATGGACTTGATACGACCCATCTACTCCTACCACCGAAGGCTCTCTCGGGACATCGAGATCGGCCTTCCGACAAATCAGATGATGGTTGCGTGCCTCTGTGTACAGGAGTGCGTGAGAATCCCGCAGCGCCTGCAGATTCTGAGCAACGCCCTCCGCGACCGGTGTAGCTTTGGCCAAGAGGTCACGAACAAGCGCGTCGGGGAGGTCTGCAAATGCTTCCATACGCTTACCCACGCCCTTTCATTATGGCTCTCTTGGGTGGCCAGATCCGATATTGCTCTCGATCATACTCACGATATCCTGGCATCCGCTCTGCCCGACCATAAAGCCATCGTTCTGCAAACAACTCCGCAAGGTCGGAAGCGGACCAATCATAGAAGCATGGCCGGCTGACTTCTCCCCTCAAAAAGGGTATCGCCTGTCGTCCAAGTGGTGCCGCAAAAATCTCGCGTCGTATGCCGTGATAAATCAGGTCTGCAGACAGGCCAATCTTAGAGAGGCACTTCCTAATAACTTCCCGCTTGTTTCGGAACCCACTTCCCCATGCTGCGTGCTTTGCCGTGGGTTCGCAGTGTTCTTCTACGTACGCCCGAATATCGTCATACACTCCGTTTGAAAAATGGAACTCGCCAGACCCTTGAGTGAAGCCAAGACTTGTCCAATACTTCTGGCCATTGACGCTAACTCTGTTGTAAATGGAGGATCGACCCAGTGCCGAAGTTGTCGTAACGAGGACAAGATAGGGTGGACGCGTTTCCTTTCTAATCAGCGATTCCTGTCCGTTATACTTCTTACGAAATGCATTCCGGACTTCATTGCTGCACACGAGCATTGCTATCAGTTTCCCACCGAGCAAAAATGAATATGGCGGCACGGCCCCAAGCACATAGGCGTCCATCATGTGATAAAGCTTCTTGGCTTTCCACTCTTTGTCCCAGCCGATCCACCGGTCACGCGCCTGCATGGAATAAACCGGATCGCCCAGACCGAATAGGCCTATTAGCCTCCCATTGCTCTCGTCAATGACCAGGAACCGCAAGCGTCTTCCATACCCTGCAGAGACAGGGATACTCCAATGCAGACATGCGTAGCGAAACAAGAGCTCGTGCTCAGATTCGGGTTCTACAGGAACGATCTTTGGAGAGATGCTCCGAGGAACGACCTCATGGCCATTCGCAATGTACTGAATGAGCCGATCTTCGTATGGTTTAACTCCGGGGCCTGATTTCTCCAGTTTCTTTTGCGTTGCCAATGTGTTCAGTGCACGAAAGTCATCCTTAGATGGGTCCTCGGGCATGAGGATAACGCCATTCTTCACCCTGTATCCCTGCTTGCGTAGGGCATGGATGATGGCGGTTCTCATATGCTCTGCCGAGGGTGCGCTCATGATGACCTATAATCCCCAATCTTCGTCGGCGACTTGCTCACCTTCTCAGGGAAGAACGCATAAAACGTTTGCGAGGCTGAACAGCCACGACGCGGTCTGACCGAAGCACTTTCTCCGAAACTCCCATTAAATCAATCATCTGTGTTCCATAACCGATTTGCTTTGCCATTACTCCTCTTCGAATCCAAAAGAGTCGAAGCGCAAGGTGCGGCAGTTTTCGGTGACATCGCGGATGGTCTTCTCGGTGGCCCCGTCCGGCATTTCTGCCCGGATTTCCAGGGTCACCTCGACGTTGGCCCCGATATACTTCGACAGGTGTTGGATGACCTCGTCGGCAATTCGGCTAGCGTCCCGCCCGACCCGGAGTGAATCGAGTTGCACCGATCCATGGAAACGCCGATACGTGGGGGCGGGTGGTGGCGGTGTGTCTGTGTCCGCTCCACGCGTTGTTTCCGCCCCGGCCGCTTGACCCTGTTCCCCGGTCCGTTCGCTTTCCGCGACCGTCGCCGAACCGTTTCCGGCCTTTGCTTTCGCCGCTTCAGCATCCCGGCGCTGCTGTTCGGCTGCCACGTCGGGCTTCACTACAATCGAGCCGCCCTCGCTCTGAACAGCGGCAGAGCCGCCGCCCACGAGACCTAAATAGCGGCCGTCGGCGTCCTTGGACTGTGCGTAGGCGAACGTCTCAGAATGCCAGGTCAGCAGCGTGATTCCTTCCCGGATGGCGGCGATCAGTACGTCCGAGTCGCGAAGACGGGGAAGGTACAGATACGTCGCGAAGTCTTCGACAAGCTGCTTCACCAGCACGTCATTCCCGCGCCAGAGGGGTACCCGATCCAGTTCAAGGCGCAGCCGAACTCCACCCATCTGGACGAGGAGCATCTCCTCACTCTTGAGCTTTTTGGAAGCGCGAAGCGCCAGCGAATCTGACCCTTGCAAGCGAGTTTCCGTCCACTCAGGCGATCCCTTGGGGTCTGGCTGGTTCGGGACGAGCAGCCACTGATATGCCTCGGGAATGCGGACGTTCACCGTGTCGTCGGCGTTCTTGCGTTTCGTGTCGGCCTGTTTGGATTGGAACGGATCGAGGTTGAGCTGCTCCCGCTCATCCCAAATGGACTTCCAAGCAAGAAACTGGCGAATCGCAGTCTGTAAGTCCTTGAGTCGACTTGCGTCTCCGGCCAAAAACACCAGGGTGTTCTTGTATGACCTGGGGCTGCTGCCACGACTGTCCAAGATAGCCTGCGCCTCCTTCCGCGCGGCGCTGTCCGCCTGGCCTTTGCTGTGCGGATGCTCCGGACCGAGGACCACCAGCCGCGCCTCGTGCTCGTCCGGGATGTCGCTACTGCTCAGACAGGCATGCACGCGGTGAAAATCGCCACGGCTGCGCGCCTCATCCCTGAGCCGGCGTACGATCTCGTCCATGACATCGTGTTCTTGGAGCTGGTTCGCACGGTCCTCCGCAAGACGCGTGACCGTGGGCTGGGTCGAGTACCAATAGCGGCTGCCGTCCACATACAAATAGGTCGCCCGGTCCGTAAGTCGGCGGATGGCGTCGCCGAAGGTCGCCACGGTTTCGCCGGGCTGAACGCATCCCAACTTCACCTGGCGGTCGTCGATACCCCGGTTGGCGGCCCGTTGGGTCGGGGCCGATCCGACATAGATGGTGCGCGCCACGCGGCGGCAAGCGGAGTAGCGGCCCAAGTTCGGCGCGTCCCGGTCGAGCCTGAGCGGTAGGGAATGCTCCCCGTCCACATCCTTGGCGATGACAGGGGTCCACTGGTCGTCAAGGTAGCGGGTCAACTCGAACTGCACCGCGGAGTCGTCGATGGGGATGGTGGCTGGCATGATCAGCAGGTTGCCGTCCTGTCTTTCCCATAGGGAATGGATCACCGCCGCCATCAGGCGCAACACGCCGCGCGTGCGTTGAAATTTGTCGAGCGTGGACCAGTCGTTGTAGAGCCGGTCAAAGAGTTCCGGGTGGATAGGGTAGGCCAGCTTGATGCGACGTTCGTATTCGGCCTCTCGACACTCGGATGGGAATTCACTGTGCTGCGTTCCGTACATCTCCACAAAGGCTCGCGCCACGGCGTCGCGCGCCACGAAGGCCTGCTTCTCGTGCAGTGGCTCGAAGAGCCGACGGCGCACGATCTCGAACCCCTCGTCCGGGCTGGCCGGACGCCAGCTCGATTCCACGCGGCCGATGGCATTTTTGAGTCGGGACAAGGCACGCTGGCCCCATTCGCCGCCGATCTCGTTATCGGATGCTGGAATGCTGACCACTAGCAAGGTGTTCTTGGCCGCCTTGGCCGCCTCGCTCAGCGCCTGCGCGAAGGTGAACTGGGTATCGAAGGTGCCGGCGGGAAGCAGGCTGCCTTCGTGAAGCTGTCGCGCGTAGGCTACCCACTCGTCGATCAGAACAAGGCAGGGCGAGAACTTGTTGAACAGCTCCTTCATCTTGTCGCCGGGGTTGGTGGCCTTCTCGTCGTCGGCGCGGATCATCTCGTAACCGGTCTTGCCGCCCAGTTGCCAAGCGATCTCGCCCCAGATCGTTCGGATGACGGTCCCGTCGTCCTTCGTGCTCGGGTTGCCGGGCGACACCTTGGTGCCGACTACAATGGCGCGATTAACCTTCGATGCCACCTCGCATCCGGCTTCCTTCAGGACTTGCTCGGTGCCGGGAAGTTCTGTCGAGGGTGTGCCGGAGAAAAGATGGTAAAGCGCCAGCATGCTGTGGGTTTTGCCGCCGCCGAAGTTCGTCTGCAACTCGACCACCGGGTCGCCGCCCTGCCCGCCGATGCGGCGTACGCCGTTGCTGAGGAGCTTCTGCAGTCCCTCGGTGATGAAGGTGCGCCGGAAGAACTCGGTGGGGTCCTGGTACTCGGATGCCGCCTCGCCCAGGTACACCTGCCACAGATCGGCCGCGAACTCCGCCTGCTGGTATTTGCCGCTGGCCACGTCCCGGTGCGGGGTGACAACTTCGCGCCATGGCTTGAGGCCGCTCTGCGGGTTGCCCTCGGTGGGGGCCACGGCGTGCTTGCGCATCTCGCCCCGGCGCTGCTCATCGAATCGCACGCGCAACAGCGCCATCTTCTGCTCTTCCAGTTCCTTTGCCTCAGGGGCCGAGATGGCGGTGAGCAATCGACCGATGCTGTCCAGCGCCCGATAGGCATCGTCGCTGCTGAAGGGCGTCTGGTGCGCCCAGCGGTTGCGCACCTCCCGCAGTTCACTGACCAGGGATCGTTCGGTATGGCCAAGGGTGTTACGGAAGACCGCGTTCCACTGGTCCCACATGACCGTGAGCAGGTTGTGGGTATCCCAGTTGAGCTCGCCCTTCTTGGTCGCCTTCACGGCACCGCGGTCTTCGCGGAGCGTCTGCGCCACCATCTCCTGCCACTGATCTCCGTGCACAGCTTGCAGTTCCCGCTCCACAAAGGGGCGCAACCCCCTGTTGAGCAGCTCAAGCGCGTCCCCCACTCTTCCGTGATTGCTTTTAGCCATGTTTTGCCCTCATCATTGAAATACCCCTATTCAAAAATAGTCCGCTGGACTTCACGCGGTCTTGCCTGGGCCAACCGAGTCAGTTCCGGCCACGCCAGCACGAGGCTGTTGTAAGCCAGCGCCTCGTTCGACCAGCTCTTTTTCTCGCAGACTTTATGAAGCCGGTAGGAAAGCTCGCGCGCCATCTCGCCGACCGCGCCGCCGAGCTTGCGAAGGAGCGCCGACGCGCCACTTTCGCCGTGCTGGTCGAGAGCGCGAATGAGATGCTGGGTTGCCTCCCATACGGTCAGCCGCTTGTCCGAGGATGGGTCCCAGTCCTCCGGCAGTTCGTCCCTTTTGACCAGCCGGACCTTGCCACTCCTCGCCACGACGATGCCGGCTTGGACAAGGCCGTTGACGGCCGTGTTCTTGGCCCGGGAGAGCGTTTCGGCCACGCCGAACTCGCCTTCCTCCATCCCGTGCTGATCGAACCACGCCAGCGCCCAGCGGGTGTCTGCATCAAACTCCGCCTCCTGTTCGGCCAGCACCTCATCGAGGGTCTGGTTGATCAGGGCCAGAGCGGTGCGCACGGTCATGGCGTTACCGCTCGACTCGACGACCTTCGCGTAGCGCGAAAACACAGCCATGCCGGGTCCGATGGCGGCTTGAGCCAGGTCCACCGGAGCGATATTGCCCTGCTGGAGGTGTTTGAGTGCGGCCGGGAGTTCCTTCTTCATTTCGTTCAGGAACTCGCGGCGGCTGCATTGCGGGGCGTTGGCTGAGCGTGAACGGCAGGCCAGGACGATGTAGGATGCCAATGCGTTCGTGCCCATAGCCACCATGCGCCATTTTTGCGAAGCTCGCACCGGCCAGGTCGCGGTGATTTGGAACCCGCTACCGAGGAGTGCGTCGAGAAGCGTCTCCCATCCTGTCGTCAGATCGACGCCATTGCTCGCCCCCTCTTGTTCTCCATTGTCGTCCTCATCACTGCCCGCTTTTTCGTCCTCCTGCTTGAAG